>JAVVSI010000161.1:0-3652 GCA_036654315.1 Evtepia sp.
TTGTATTATATTGCACATAACCATCATCTTTGCAAGGAAATGTGAAAAATATGTGAATCTTGACGAACACCCCCTGCGACACACAACCCTCGCCTTCGCCCGGCGCCCGCCCTCCTATGCCACGGGTCGGCCTCATAATTGCTCCTATCAATGGATGTAGTGCAGCCAGTCCTTCAACAGCTTCATGGTTCGCTGTGTGATCCGCGGAAGGGAATGGTGACTTTAGCGGAAACAAAACACTTGCTGTGTCGGATCATCGGTCGCTCACGCCGAGGATCCCCTGACAGATTTGAATTTTCCTTGCAGCTGCTGTCGGTTGACAGCGCTTCGTTGTTGGACATGCCGCACAATCAAAAGCAAATGTGATGTCGTCTCTCCCAAAATTGTGTCCGATCGGTTCGGCCAATTTGACCTCATCACAATCGTGTGTCACCCGTAGAGTTGTAGGATCTTTGTGTATCAAATTGAAATCAGGAGGAGTATTACGAATGGAAGTAATGCAGAGAAAGTCTAGAATCATCACCGAAATTGAAGCGGCAAATCTGGTGAAGGATGGAATGACCGTCTATATCGGCGGCTTTACCTCATCCAGCCATCCCATGGCGATCGTGCGCCAGATCATCAAAAACCGCGTCAAAAACTTGACTGTGGTGGGCGCGGCAACCTCCTCGATGGAAGTGGATCTGATGATTGCGGCCGGCTGCGTCAAAACCCTCATCGCCCCCTATGTCGGCATCGAGGGTCACATTGGCATCGCCCCCTTCTTTAGAAAATATTTTCAAGATGGCATGCTCAAGGTCTGGGAGCTGGACGAGTCCATGCATTACACCGCCCTGCGCGCCGGTGCTTGCGATCTGCCCTATCTGCCCGACCGTTCTGCCGTCGGAACCGACTATACCAAGCTCAACCCCGACCTCAAAGAATATCGCGACCCCATCAAGGGTGAGAAGCTCATCGCCGTGCCCGCCGTGGCCCCCGATATCGCTTTCATCTATGCTGAGGCTTGTGATGCTTACGGCAACTGCCGCATCAAGGGTTCCGGATTTGGTGATAGAACCGGTGCGCGTGCTTCTAACATGATCGTGGTGCAGGCCGAGCAGATCATTTCCAATGAAGAGATCCGCATGCAGCCCGAGAGAACCACCATTCATAACTGCGAGCGCGTTGTGCGTGCGCCCTTCGGTGCGCATCCCTTTAACTCCCCCGGACATTACATTGCTGATGACACCTTCCTTGCGGAATATGTCAAGGCCGGCGTTTCTTACCTCAAAACCTCCGATCGCACCCTCATTGACGCCTTCCTCAAGAAGTACGTCTATGAGCCCGAGACCCATCTCGACTACCTTGAGCTCATCGGCGTCAAGCGTCTGTGCTCGCTGGGTGAGTTCTAGTCCTCAGCGTTTTTTCTCAGGCAGTGCCGCAATGGGCTCAATAAATCAGTATTAAGGAGAAGATGAAGAGATGGAAAATACCAAATACACGACTCAAGAGTTGATGGCATGCGTACTTTCGCGTGAAATAGAAGACGGGAAATCCCTCCAGTGTGGTGCCAACGCAGTGGTACAGCGCTCCGGTATGTTGCTGGCCCACCTGCATCATGGCCCCAATATGAGAATCCTCATCGGCAGAACTTATTCCAACCTGTACACCACCCCGGTGCTGCAGCTGTATGATTCCAACGTCGACTACAGAGCCGCTCGTTGGGGCGAATACATCATCCCTCATGACGAGTCCTTCTCGTTTGCAACCCGCCATCAGATCGACAACTTCGCCATCGGCGTGCTGCAGTGCGATAAATACGGCAACGGCAACATGGTCGGCATCGGCACGGATTACAACCACATGAAGGTTCGTGGTCCCGGCGGCGTCGGCACAACCCCCGTTGGCGCTTATGTTGACTACTTTATCTTTGTCATGAAGCACTCCAAAAAGGTCTTCGTGGAAAAGTGCGATTTCGTGACCTCCATCGGCTTTGGCGACGGCCCCAACTTCCGCAAGGAACAGGGTCTGCCTGGCATTGGCCCTCGCATCATCATCACCGACCTGTGCGTCTTCGATTTTGATGAGAAGAGCAAACGCGTTCGTCTGCGCTCGGTGCATGAGGGTGTATCCGTCCAGCAGGTCATCGACAACACCGGATTCGAGATTGTCATGCCCAAGGGCGAAGTCCCCGTTACCCCTCCCCCCACTCTGGATGAGATCACCATTCTTCGTAACCGTGTCGATCCGACCGGTATGCTGAGAAAGTAATTAGGAATTTTGGAGGCGCATCATGGCTGAAAAAACTGTCATAAAGACAGCGCCGTTTCTCTATCGTGTAGAGAACGGAAACGCTGTACTCACTGGCAACCGCTGCAAGGTTTGCGGCTATGAAATGTTCCCGGCGCAGGAGCAGTGCACCAAGTGCTTTTCCCATGATATAGAAGAGTTCCTGCTGCCCCGCACTGGCGTTCTGTATTCTTTCTCTCGTGTCGTTGCGGCACCTGCTGGCTTTGTCGGTCCCTATGTACTGTGCTATGCTGATTTTGGCGATTTCCGCATCTTTGGCATGGTTGTCGGTACTGATGACCCCAAGATCGGCGATAAGCTCGAGGTCACCGAGGGCGTTCTGCGTGAGAACGACGAGGAGATCTATCGTGGCTATCAGTTCAAGGTTGTAAAGGAGGAAAAGTAAATGCGTGGAGCACTTGTTGCCGGCGTTGGAATGACTCCTTTTAAGAAGTACAGAGAAGTCGACGTCGTTCAGTTGGGAATTAACGCGAGCATTGATGCTATTCGTGATTCCGGTATCAGCAAAGAAGAAATTCAGATCATTTACTGTGGACATGCCCGCACCGGAAGCATGCATGGTCGTGAGTGCGGCGTTGGACAGTCCATTGCATGGCGTTTGGGCATTTTGGGTGTGCCAATCACTGCAGTAGGAAACTTTTGCTCCAGCGGTGGTTCCGCTTTCCGTGAAGCCTATGTAGCCGTTGCAAGCGGTATGTACGAGGTAGCCATGGCTATTGGTGTTGAGAAGATGAGCAGCCGTGCCGCCAAGGGCAAGCCGCTGACTTCTGATGGTCTTGGAACTATGACCTCAATGGGATTCACCCCTCCTTCCTATTATGCGCAGGTCTTTACCCGTTACATGTACGAGAACGGTGCCAAGCGCGCTGATTTTGCACAGGTTGCAGTGAAGAACCGCGGCAACGCCGTGGGTAACCCCTACGCGCAATACCGCAAAGCCGTTACGGTTGATGAGGTCCTCAATGCCCCTTATATCGTAGAGCCGATCACCATGCTCAGCTGCTGCCCCACAGGCGACGGCGGCGCAGCGGCGGTCATTTGTAGCCCTGAGTACGCCAAGAAGCACGGCATCAAGCGCACTGTTTCCATTGCCGGCGTTGGTGAGACTTCAGGTGATATGGGACGCAAACTGGATATGCTTGATTTCGGAAGCGAAAAGCGCGCAGCGCGTATCGCCTATGAGATGGCAGGCATTGGTCCTGAGGACGTCAACGTGGCCGAAGTTCATGATGCCTTTACCCCTGGTGAAATCATGCACTACGAGAACCTCTGCTTCTGCAAACGCGGAGACGGTATCAGAATGCTGTTGGATGGCGAAACTCGTTTGACCGGTCGCATCGCAGTGAACCCGTCGGGCGGTCTG
>JAVVSI010000162.1:0-3638 GCA_036654315.1 Evtepia sp.
TCATGCGTCGAATTGAGCTGTAGAAAACAATAGCATAGAAAGAATGGGTCGCGAGTTGGAATGAAGCAACCCGCGACCGTTATTTTACGATATCAGTTCACCGTAATGAGGGAATCATTTTCACAATCGACTGTGATTGTGGTGTGTGGGGTGATATCATCGGCGATCATTTTGCGCCCAACCAGAGTCTCTACACTGTGTTGCACAAAGCGACGCAAAGGACGTGCGCCATAAAGAGGATCATAGCCGTTGAGGAGGAGGTAATCTTTGGCTGATTGCGTCAGGGCTACTTTAATCTGTTTATCTTCTAAGCGATGATTTAAATCCTCCAGTAATAGATCCAAGATGTGAGATATATTTTCGCGTGTGAGCGGTTTATAGAATACAATTTCGTCTAGGCGGTTTAAAAACTCGGGACGGAAAGTCTGTCTGAGTAAAGTGTTGACTTCCGCTTTTGCATTTGAGGAAATAGAACCGTTTTCATCAATGCCATCGAGCAAATACTGCGAACCAAGATTTGAGGTTAGAATGAGAATGGTATTTTTAAAGTCGACGGTACGCCCCTGACTATCGGTAATTCGTCCATCATCCAAAACCTGTAATAAAATATTAAAGACGTCGGGATGTGCTTTTTCAATTTCATCAAACAAAACGACGCTGTAGGGTTTGCGTCGGACGGCTTCTGTTAACTGACCACCTTCTTCATAACCGACATAACCGGGCGGCGCGCCAATCAAACGAGAGACAGAGAATTTTTCCATATATTCGCTCATATCAATGCGAACCAAATTCCGTTCACTGTCAAAAAGAGTCTCGGCCAATGTCTTGGCCAGTTCGGTTTTACCGACACCGGTAGGACCTAGGAATAAAAAGGAACCAATCGGCTTGTTAGGGTCTGCAATGCCTGCTCTGGCCCGCAAAATTGCCTCGGATACCAAGCGAACCGCTTCTTCTTGCCCGACGACACGGCGATGCAGAATGGATTCCAAATTGAGCAATTTTTCGCGTTCGCCTTCCATGATCCGTGCAACAGGGATACCGGTCCAGCGTTCGATAATACGGGCAATTTCGTCCTCGGTTACTTTATCACGGAGTAAGTTGCCGCTCTTGGCTGTGGCAGCGCGTACTTCTTCTGCTTCTATGGCTTTTTTGAGTTCCGGGATGCGACCATATTGTAGTTCAGCCGCACGATTCAGATCATATTCGCGTTGTGCTTTTTCTAACTGGGCGTTTGCGGATTCCAAATCTTCGCGGAGATGTTGTACTTTCCCGATCTCCTGTTTTTCACGTTCCCATTGTGCTTTCTTCGCCGAAAAATCTTCGCGTAATTCCGCAAGCTCTCGACGAATTTCTGCTAAATGTTCTGCAGAAAGCGAGTCGGTTTCTTTTTTGAGTGCGGCCTCTTCGATCTCGTACTGGGTGATATGACGGGAGACCACATCGAGTTCAGTAGGCATCGAATCAATTTCAGTGCGAATCATGGCGCAGGCTTCGTCGACAAGATCAATGGCTTTATCCGGTAAAAAGCGATCTGTGATATAACGATTTGAAAGTGTCGCGGCAGCAATCATTGCGCCATCTTGAATTTTGACACCATGGAACACTTCATAACGCTCTTTTAAGCCACGCAAAATAGCAATGCTATCTTCCACGGTAGGTTCCTTGACCATAACAGGCTGGAAACGTCGCTCTAAGGCGGCATCTTTCTCAATATATTGACGGTATTCATTTAAGGTTGTTGCACCGATACAGTGAAGCTCACCGCGTGCCAGCATTGGTTTCAATAAATTACCGGCATCCATTGCACCTTCGGTTTTGCCCGCACCGACAATCGTGTGCAATTCATCAATGAAGAGTAAAATGCGTCCTTCCGATTTCTTGACTTCGTTTAAAACGGCCTTGAGACGTTCTTCAAATTCACCGCGATATTTTGCACCTGCAACGAGAGAACCCATATCCAAAGCAAAAATTGTCTTATCCTTCAAAGAAGTCGGTACATCTCCCTTGACAATACGCTGTGCAAGACCTTCCGCAATGGCTGTTTTACCCACACCGGGTTCACCAATGAGTACCGGGTTATTTTTCGATTTTCTTGACAAAATACGAATGACATTTCGGATTTCCTCATCGCGGCCGATGACCGGGTCAAGCTGACTCGCCCTTGCTCGTTCCACGAGATCCGTTCCGTATTTTTTCAGTGCTGCGTAAGTGTCCTCGGGTGTATCGGAGGTGACGCGTTGATTGCCGCGCACAGTGGATAGTGCCTGTAACACTTTTTCTTTTGCGATTTGATATGTGCGGAATAATTGTGATACTGTGTGATCTGCCGTTTCGATGAGTGCCAAAAATAGGTGTTCAACGGAGACATAATCATCTTTCATACCACCGGAAAGTTTTTCTGCGGCATTGAGCGCACGATCCAGTTCAGCGGCAACATATTGGTTGCTCCCTCCGCCGACATGTGCCAGACCATCCAGCTCATGTTGTGCGGCGGCATCGAATGAGGGAACTGTGATACCCATGCCGGACAAGAGCTGAGGAATCAGTCCATTTTGGTCTTGTAATAAAGCACAAAGAAGATGGATCTGTTCCACCTGTGGATTTTTGCGTTCTTGTGCCAAGCTCTGCGCGGTTCGGATTGCCTCTACGGATTTTTGCGTTAATTTTTCGACGTTCATACTGTTCACTCCCTACTAAAACAGGGCATCGGATCGTCCCGACACCCTGTCCTGTTTTATGAAATGGCGATCCGACGGTTTTCGGGGACAGTCGGCATTTGTTTTGGAAGCGTTAAGGAGAGAATACCATCATGGAATGACGCTGTGATCCCCTCTTCACGAATCCCCGACACATCAAAACTACGCATCAAATTACCGCTGAAGCGTTCTTTGCGGATGTAGCCGGTCGGCTCCACCTCCTGTGCGTGTTCAGCCTTGATTGTCAGGATTCCGGCTTTTAAATCAAGAAAGATTTCATCCCGCGTAAAACCGGGCAGCTCGGCATCCAACTGATAAAGCTCATTTTCTTCTCGAATATCGGTACGAAATCCGATTGGCTCTTTGTAGGCGGTACGGTCAAAACGGTCAAACATATGAAACAAATTTTCCTCGGGGCGTTCTACTAAACCAAACATCATAAATCTGCTCCTTTCAAAAGCGGCGGGAAATTTCCCATTCAGTTATTGTGAAATATTTTTTTGAGTGCCAGAAAATTAGATAGGATATTTTGAAATCTGCCGGACAACTCTGGTTTACAGGATTATAATAAGCGACAATTATGAATAAAGATAGGAATAAATGTGTGCAAATTGTAAACATTAGCACTCTCGCGTGACGAGTGCTAATTGTGAGAACTTTTCATTTACATGAAACTATGGTATAATCGTCCTATCATAAGATAGGAGGTTATTCTTTGTGGCAAGATTATCGGAACGTATGATTGCACTCGGAAGCGCAAGATCTGAAATTCGAGAAGCATTTGAATTCGGAAAGGCGCGTGCGGCAGTCGTGGGCGCGGAGAACGTCTTTGATTTTTCAATTGGGAATCCAAGTGTACCGGCACCGGAGGAAGTCCACGCATCTTTATTGACGCGTATGCAAGAAGATCCGGTTGCCCTTCATGGCTATACCAGCGCACAG
>JAVVSI010000163.1:0-3630 GCA_036654315.1 Evtepia sp.
TTTTCTCGGCGGTTTGATTTCACTTGCACTGGGTTTCATCTTTTTTCCAATCGGACAGTTCGCGGCTTTTTTGGTTGGTTTCCCAATTCGCTATTTTGTGAACTGCACGCTTTTTTTCAATCAGTTCAATTTTGCAGAACTGACCTTGGACTCTTTTTATTACCGTCTCTGGCTTGTATTCCTCTATTTGATCCTATTTCTCGTCTGGAGCGAGCGGAAAAAACGTCCGATTATCCCCATTTGTGCCTGTATTATGACGCTCTGTCTCGCCATTACACTCAACAGCAACTACAAAGGTGGTTTTCAGTTGACCGTTCTCGACGTCGGACAGGGACAGAGTATCGCAATCGGGACGCGTGATTTCTCTGCACTCATCGACTGTGGCGGCGCAAAAACAGCCGGAGATACTGCCGCGCGTTTTTGGCAGTCGAGAGGAATCGGTACGCTTGATCTTCTCATTCTGACCCACTTACACGCAGATCATGCCGATGGCGTTCCGGAACTGATCAGCCGTCTCAAAATCGGAACCATTTTCATGCCGGATACCGAGCCGAAAAATCCATTGCGTATGGAAATCGAAGGCTTGGCCGCCGATCACAACATTCCGATCAAATATATCCGCAGACAGGAACGTTTTTCCATTGGGGAGACGCTGTTTCATATTGAGGCGATGGTTGGAGACGGCTCTATGAATGAAGAGGGGCTTGTTATTTTGACTACGTATGAAAACAAGAGTGCCTTGATTACAGGTGATCTTCCCTCAGAGGGCGAGATTGATTTTCTCAAACGCGTCCACGTCCCCCAATTGTCCCTACTCGTCGCAGGACATCATGGTTCTCGTTATGCGAGCAGTGACATTCTGATTGCGGAGACAAAGCCATACTATACCGCCATCTCTGTCGGCTATAATAATTACGGTCATCCGTCGGAGGAAACCCTTGCGCGGCTCAAGAACAGCAAACTCTATCGTACCGATCAAAGTGGTGCCATCACGTTCACAGTGGGAGAATAATATATGCCAGCTAAAAAAACAGACCGCAGTGGTTATAAAAAACTAAAAAAAGATCTTTTGGACAATACCATTGGCTCTCTCTACATCTTCCACGGAGAAGAAACCTATTTGCGTGATTTTTACCTAGAACAATTGCGCAAAAAGATCATTCCGCCCGGTATGGGCGATTTTAATGACCATCGTATTGATGGGAAATCCGCCACCGTCCAAGCCATTTCCGAACTTGTCAACGCACTGCCTATGATGAGTGAACGGACACTGGTTTCGGTGATAGATTTTGACCTATTCTCCGCACCCGAGGCCGAACGGAACGCGCTTGTGACACTTCTTTCCGATTTGCCCGCGTACTGTTGTCTGGTTTTTATCTACGATATCCAAACATTCAAAAGTGACGCGCGTATGAAGAAATTATCGGCTGTCATTCGGGATCATGGGGTGATTGTATCGTTTGCACAGCAGGAATCTTCCGACTTAATCGCATGGATTCGCCGTCGGTTCCGTGCCTTGGATCATGATATCAGCAGCGCGGATGCGGAGTACCTGATTTTTTTATGCGGGGATCTGATGAACGGTCTGATTTCTGAAATTGAAAAAATCGGTGCTTATGCCAAGGCAACCATAATTTCTCGTGCCGATATTGATGCAGTTGCAATTCCACAGCCGGATGCCGTTGTGTTTCAAATGACGGATGCACTGACCGCTCAAAATTTCGATCAAGCTGCCGCTATACTCGGCGACCTCTTGCAAATGCAACAGGCACCCATTATGATCATCGCGGTTTTGGGCAAACAGCTGCGTCAACTCCTCACTGCCCGTCTCTTACTGGATGCCGGACAAGGGAGCCATGATTTAATGGAATTGTGGGGGATGCGCGTCTCCTACCCGGCAGAACGTCTCATGAATGCCGCCAGACGTTTTTCCTACGAATGGTGTGCAATGGCAGTGCGTCGTTGTGCGCAGACGGATGTGACGCTGAAATCGGTTTCCGGTGTCGATGGTCGAGATCTTCTTGTCAACTTACTTTTGGAACTTGCCGATCTTGGGGGGAAAAAATATGCTACGTATTCGTGAGGCAATTGTGGTTGAGGGAAAATATGATAAAAATACACTGTCTCAATTGGTCGATACGGTCATTTTAGAAACATCCGGTTTTCATATTTTCAAAAATACCGAGCAGCTTGCACTTTTACGCCGTATCGCAGCGGCACGCGGTCTGGTAATTCTGACCGATAGTGACGGGGCGGGTTTTGTGATACGGAATTTTCTCAAAGGCGCAATCCCACAGGAACAAGTCAAACACGCCTACATCCCCGACCTTTTTGGAAAAGAACAGAGAAAACGCAGTCCGGCTGCAGAGGGCAAACTGGGCGTAGAGGGTATGTCTCCTGCTGTTTTGGAAAACACGCTACGCCGTGCCGGTGTGACCGTACTGGGTGAGTCTCCAATATCAAAATCTTTATCAATTACAAAAACAGATCTCTTCTCTTTCGGTCTGACAGGCACAGCGGATAGCGCGAAAAAACGCCGCGATCTCCTGCTACGCCTACATCTCCCGGAACATATGACCACAAATGCCCTCCTACCTGTACTGAATGCGCTTTATACAAAGGAGGAATTTGTCACATTTCTATCAAATGAATGAAAGTATTTTTGAAAAGTGTGCAAAACCCTCTTTACAAGCAGAATAATTTGTAGTATAATCAAAAACAGAAATCAAGAATGATTCCTACTTTTGAATTTATAAATCTTAGGAGGATTTAATTTATGAAATTTGTTTGTTCTATCTGTGGCTATGTCCACGAAGGCGATGCCGCTCCCGCAAGCTGCCCACAGTGTAAAGCACCGGGTTCCAAATTTGTCGAGCAGGCAGGCGAACGCGTCTGGGCTGCTGAGCATGTTGTCGGCGTTGCATCCGATGTCCCGGAAGATATCAAAAATGACCTGCGTATGAACTTCACCGGTGAATGCAGTGAAGTGGGTATGTATCTTGCTATGTCACGCGTGGCACATAGAGAGGGTTTCCCTGAGATCGGTATGTACTGGGAAAAAGCTGCTTTTGAAGAAGCCGAACACGCTTCCAAATTCGCGGAGCTTTTGGGCGAAGTCGTCACCCCCTCCACGAAGAAAAACCTTGAACTGCGCGTGGAAGCAGAAAATGGCGCAACGGCCGGTAAGTTTGATCTTGCCAAACGAGCAAAAGCCGCCAATCTCGACGCCATTCATGATACGGTACATGAGATGGCAAAGGACGAAGCCAGACATGGCAAGGCGTTTGAGGGTCTGCTGAACCGCTATTTTTCTAAGTAATCAAAAAACAGATACTCAAAAGTCCCTTGTAACTGCTGAAAAGGTGGTTACAAGGGACTTTCTTTACTTTTTGTGGTTTACCATTTTTAATAATTAGGTACAAGATTTCCATATAATAACTGAAACGTTTTTGGGGAAGATAACAAACCCCTTGACGATAGGTAACAGCCTATTGTCAAGGGGTTTTCTGTCTGTTTGAATTTTATAGGTTGCAAGCGGCGGATAGCGCGGGATCCGCCGCTCACATAGAGGCTAGTTACTTTCCAAGCAGACGCCAGAGGAAGGTCACGATCTGAGCACGCGTACAGTCA
>JAVVSI010000164.1:0-3620 GCA_036654315.1 Evtepia sp.
TGTATCGTCTTTTGCAATTGACCCGCCATGTCGTTAAACGTGTCTGTGAGAACGCCGATCTCATCGTGAGAATCCACTTCGATTTTGTGGCCGAAATCACCATATGCTACCCGCTTTGCACCCTCTGTCAGACGTTGGATGGGGATGATCATGGTTTTAGACAGCAAAAAAGAGAGTAAAATTGAAATCAATAGGCCAAAACCCAAAGACTCAATCACCAAAACAAATAACTCACCATTTAAGTCGCGTACCGTTTGCCGATTATCCAGAATATAGATAATATAACTGTTCCCACCACGCGTAATGGGAATGGCTACGTCCATGTAAGGCGCGGTGATATCACTGCGCGAACTTTCTTCTCCGCGATTCAGTGTATTGACAAGATTGGGCGTCATTTCAAGACGCGCACCGGCGTCATCATTCGAACCCGCCAAGTATGCACCGGTCGTTCCATTTAGAATAAAGCAATTTCGGTTCCTACCGTCTACGCCCAGTGACCCCATATTTGCAGACAATATTTCTTTGATCTTTCCGGCACCATCGGTTTCGCCCTCGGTTGTTGTTTGCAGATCACGCACAAACTCCGTATTATTTCCGAATATTTCCGATATTTGCGTGTAAAAATCATTCATATAAAATCGTACAACCGAGTTGACCAAAAATGCACCCGCCACTGTCATCAGTGAGATCACAAGTAAGGTCATAATTAAAACCAATTTCATGTGGAGACTACGAAGCAAATTGTTCACCCTCTTTCACGTCCTAAATTTGCAACGCAGTTTACGCCTGAAAGTAATATCCAAGACCACGACGTGTCATAATAAACTTTGGTTGTGCAGAATCATCCTCCAGCTTTTCACGCAATCTACGAATCGCAACATCCACGCCACGTACATCACCGACATAGCCCTCGTAATTCCAAACACGCTCCATGAGTTCCTGCCTTGAAAAAACATTCCCGGCATTGGTAGCCAAAAATTTCAAAAGCTCGTATTCCCGCTGGCTTAGCTCCAAAGCAGAACCGTCTTTCCGCACCTGTGCATTTTTCGTGTCGATGATTAAACGGTCGAAACTCAGGCTCTGGCTCTCCGATGTCATATGCGCACGACGAATATTTGCTTTCACTCGTGCGAGTAATTCACGCACGGAAAAAGGTTTTGTAATATAATCGTCTGCACCCAATTCCAAACCCAAAATTTTATCTTTTTCTTCTTCCCTTGCTGTAATAATGAGAACAGGTGTCGTATTGCCTTTGTCCCGTAAGGCACGACAAACTTGAAACCCATCCATCCCCGGCAACATCAAATCCAGCAACATCAAATCAGGGTCCTCTTCCAATGCAAGCGACAAGCCACTCACTCCGTCATATGCCTCTACAGTTTCATAACCCTCACGACTCAAGTTAAACCGCAGAATATCGACGATACTTTTTTCGTCTTCCACAATCAAGATTTTACTTGCCATGTTTACTCTCCCACTACTCCATCACGCATGAAAAGCGTTCCCTTCAAAATCCCCACGAGCGTTTTTCCGTCTACGATCTCGCCCTGTTCTACCAGCTCCATCAGTTCGGAAAGCGGCATATGTATGACTTTTAACAATTCTCCTTCATCGGGATGTGCGGTGCCTTGTTTTAGATTCCGTGCGAAATAGATATAGATTTTTTCGGTAAAAATCCCGGGCGATGAATAACTCACTCCCATATCATAAAAGGCTCCGGGCGTCAGTCCCGTCTCCTCTTCCAGTTCACGCAGCGCGGCTTCCCGCGGATCCTCTCCCTTTTCGAGTTTTCCGGCCGGAAGTTCTAAGGTTTCTTCCCCCATTGGATAGCGAAATTGCCGCACTAAAATGACACGTTCTTCGTCATCTATTGCAAAAACCGCGACTCCGCCCGGATGCTCGACTACTTCACGATTCGCCGGTGTCCCATCTCCCAGTGTCACCTTGTCTCGTCGCACGTTGACTATGATTCCATCATAGACCTGTTCCGTTTCCAGCAAAGTCTCCGTTAAGTTCATGATTATGACCTCTTTCTCATTTTTCTTTCTGTTATTATACCATGTTATCCCCCCCCTGCCAACTGCTATTAAATTCCCAAGCTTTACTGCTATCTTTTCCCGCTCTCCTCTTATATAATATCTGCAATAGTCGAAAGATGAGGGCATTTTCATGATTTTATATTCCTCTCCCACTTCCACCATTTTATTTTTTAAAGGCGAAGAGATTGCACCGCTCTCTCCCGAACATCTAACACGTCATCAAGCACTTTCTCTCATTCCTCCCAATTTATTCCCGTATCTCCATCTTTTGTGTGTTGACATGTTCAGCGATGCGGATAATCTTTTCCTCTTTCTTTCCCAAAATCGTGCTTCCATCGACCCAATATACCCTTTTTCTCGTATCTTTTCCTGATTTTCCTCCCTCAAAACAGCTCTTTTCTTCCTTTTTTATAGAATTTGGCCGAAGTCCAAAATTTTCTTTGATTTTCCAGTCTAATAATGCTATAATGAACTAAAATATCGTCATAATCTGTACACCACGGCAATGTCCCCATCTGTGGCGTTCGAAAACGTCCTGGGAAGCACAATTTCTGTCCCTGTGTTTTTTGCTGCGCATGAATAGATGTACGGTCAACATGGAAGTAATGAAGCGATCGTTCGCGGTGTATCGTTTTCACAAGCTGATGAGCATAAAAGAAGGTGCGGTTTTGACAAAATATGTTATTCAAGGCGGTCGTCCCCTATATGGTGAGGTTGAAATCAGCGGCGCAAAAAATGCCGCTGTCGCCATCATACCGGCTGCCCTACTCGTAGACGGTCCTTGTCGGATCGAAAATATTCCTCAAATTAGCGATGTCACCCTAATATTGGAAATTCTAAAAGAAATGGGCGCGGATATTCGTTCTATCACGCGTACCACAATGGAGATTGACTGCTCCCATATTCGCAATAAGTCTGTCCCCTATGAACTGGCACGGCAAATGCGTGCCTCCTACTACCTAATCGGTGCCTTACTCGGCCGCTTCGGCAGTGCCGAAGTTCCTCCCCCCGGCGGCTGTGACCTGGGCGTTCGTCCCATTGATCAGCATATTAAAGGCTTCGCCGCTATGGGCGCGGATGTCCAAGTCCAAAACGGCTGCGTCTGTGCCAAAGCCAAAGAGGGACGTATGCGCGGTGCCCATATCTATCTGGATATCGTCTCCGTCGGCGCAACTATGAATATCATGCTCGCTGCCGTTCTTGCGGACGGTATGACCGTGATTGAGAATGCCGCAAAAGAACCCCATATCGTGGATCTTGCCAATTTCCTCAACTCCATGGGAAGCGATATTATGGGCGCGGGTACCGATGTGATTAAAATTCGCGGCGTGGAACATCTTCGCGGAGACTCTTACTCCATTATCCCCGATCAAATCGAAGCAGGTACCTATATGGCGGCCGTCTCCGCAACCGGCGGTGAAGTGCGTATTAAGAATATCATTCCCAAACACCTCGACTGCATTACCGCAAAACTTGTGGAAATGGGCGTTGAGGTGATCGAAGAGGACGATTCTTTGCTTGTCCGCAGAGATCATCCCCTCACCAAAACCAATGTAAAAACACTCCCCTATCCGGGTTTCC
>JAVVSI010000165.1:0-3600 GCA_036654315.1 Evtepia sp.
CTATGCTTGCTGTAAATTCTACCGCCTTTGCAAGCAAACCGCCGCCGGTATAACTCACGATTTTTGTTGCTTCTGCGTAGCTGTAGATTGCAAAAAAGGGTTTCCGTAATCCGATTCCTGCCATTATAAATCATCCTTTCATCGTTGCGCTGATCTCTTCATCAATTGTCTGCCGCATTGCATCCAATGCTCTCTTTTTCGTTTGCTTCACCGCCGGGGCCACAAACGGTCTCTTTCTAATCGTACTCGACCCACTTTCCATCACACGCGCTTTCAGACGGTTCGGGATCCCACGCGCATCGTAGCCATCAAATCCAATTTTGGCGTTGTAGCAACCCTGTCCATCCTCTTCAATGGGCGTAATTCCAAAAGAATCCAGCAAATCACCTGTCAAATCCGAATTGAAGTATTTAAATAAAATGCCGGATTGCTTTCCGGCGTACATAGGATCGCGCAGATTATCGACTAAATTTGCCCTAATCTGATTTGCAATGACGTTCGCCCCTGCATAAATCGCCTTTTTTGCGATTTCTTCACTCCGCGCCTCGCATTTTGCCAGCTTCATTGCATACGCGTCCCCACGTTTAAAGGTTATAGTCGCCAACCTCCCACCTCCATTCATAATGTAGTAGCTTTGTATCTTCTTCGTATTGCACCGAATTCAGCTTCCATGAAATACCCGCCGTATCCAGTGCGGTTTGTACGGAATCGACGAGTGGATCACCGGACAGAGTAAATAGGTCAATCGTTCCGGTTATGACCTGCGCGGTCATTCGCCCATCTGCCCACTGACAGTCACCGCTGCCGTCCTCCGCCCATACCAAATAAGGCGGTTTCTTTTTCAATGCCGTGTAGTGACTCACTGTGTTGCTGACAGACAAAAGAGCCGTTTTGATTTGATTAAGGCAATCCATAATCATGCTCCAATCGCTCCAGCGTCAAATCCATAACTGGTGGTATCGTATCCTCCGGGTACTGAATCAGTTTGATTAGATACTGCCTGCCATCTGTCGGCACCGCGATATCCTGCTCCGAAACCATGCTTACACGCGGTACCCGAAGCAACATTGAAATTTGTACGTTCGCTTGCATCGCGGCGTAATAACGTCCGTATCCAACTGTACGCTGTTTGTATCGCAGCATTCCCTTTTGTGTCAACCGCTCTTTCGGTGCGTCACCGGGTTTGGATACGTCTTGGATGTCGTAAATCAAAACAATACCGTCATTGAATGCCTGTGTTGGCTTCATACTGTTTTACCTCCCCGGCTACGTGGAGACCGTTCAGTTCGCATAAAAAATCTTTTCCAAAATCCTGCAAGGCATTTGCTCTTGCGTATCGAGCATAATCAAAAAGCAATGCGCGTGCGTTCGTTTCCGTGCTGTAGCTCTGCGCGACCCCCGCTATATGATCCAGATACGTCATCCCACGGGCGAGTATCCCGGACAGCTTTTCATCTGTCGCGGGATCGTCCCATGTCATGTCCAGATAGGTTCTTGCGGCACGCAGTACGCCATCCGGCAAACTCGTCATGCTTTACACCGTTTGCTCTTTCGTCTTTACAACGCTTTCAATCGCTTTTACGTTGACTTGCCGGATCTCAGCGGTCAGTCCGGAAATGTCCGCCAACAGAAACGCGTTTTCATCCATCGCACGACCATAGCCGTAAAGATAAATCAAATACGTGCGCTGTTGTTCCAAAAACTTGTATTCGTCACTGTATTCGATTTTCCCGCCGGACTGTGTCCCGATCCCCATGAAATACTTGTCTCCCAATCCAAATATCGCTTTCCCCACCGGCACGGCAGCAGACTGGATCACGCTTGTCGGATAAGGAAAAACATCGTGCGCATAACTTCCATCCGTTGTGCGTGGTGTGGTTGCGGGGAATACTTTTGTGAAATAGTCTTTTGGATTCACCACAAGCAACACACGCTGCACCGCGCGACGCATTCCGTTTTGACCAACGGACAAGGCATCTAAAATCGTGCCGTATGTTTTCGGGGAGAGATCGGTAATCACGGTCGCGGTCTTTTCCGGATACACCCCATCCGTCGCACCGGTCAACTTTTTGGTCATACCAATCGGTTGATTCTTTCCCGTTCCGGCAACAATTCCTGCCTCCAACTGCACTGCCAGTGCCTCTGTCAGAAGCTGTCTCACATAGTTGTCAATCCACTGCGGTCCCAACTCAATCATGTATTTGTTAATCGGAATAAACGCCGTCAGTTTGGCAAGTGTCAAATCCATTTCCGTAAAACCGGCGGATAATTCCGATGTGACCTTCGCGTCAATCGTCCCCCACGCCGCGACACCGCCGGTTGTAGAGAGAAGAATTTTAACGAGTGCGCCGGTATTCGTGAATTTGATTTCTGACAAAAGGGGGTGGCTCTCCGATAGATTCTCAAAGACCGAATCCACGACCGTTTCCGGTAAAACCGTGTTGATCGTTGCCAGTGCCTGTTGCGGGACGGGTGACTTCATCGCATCAATCACACTTTGGTAATATTTGTGTTCTTTAGAAGTCAACACACGACAGCCACGCGCAGACAAAATGCTTGTGTCTTGCTGTGCGTTCATTTCCTCAAACTCTCCCACCACGCTTTGCTGTATCTGATCCGCCAAATTCCCAAACGCTTGGGAAAATGCCTCGGCGTTATTTTCCACGACCGCCGTACTCATGCGCTGCATGATTTCCGCGCGTTCCTGCTGCATCGTATCAAGGTTTTTCATCTTGTTTCCTTTCCGCGCTGTGACAGCGCACTCAAAAATGTGGAGATAGTTTGTTTCATCTCCGGCAACGGCTTCGCAGTCAAATTCATAAAGACAGCATTCTGTACCGATTGATTGATTTGATCCGTTTGCTCATGCACAATACTCGTTGCAAAGCCCATCGACAACGCGTCTTTCGGTGGAATCCACGTCTCGTTGTCCAAAAGCTTCGCCAGTTGTTCGTCCGTGATATTCACGGCGGCACGGTACGCCTCGGATGCAACGACACTGATGGTCTCCAAATCATCCGCCTGTTTGCGCAACTCCTTTGCATCACCCTCCGCACTGATCCACGCATTATGAATCATCAGCAGGGAAGCCGCATTCATGATTCGCTCGTCGCCCGCCATGAAAACCAAAGATGCCGCAGAACAGGCAAAGCCATCACAGATCGTTCGGATCTTTGCGGGATGCGCTTTCAACGCGTTGTAAATTGCAAGCCCTACCGCCGTCTCGCCACCGTATGAATTGATGTACACGTTGATCGTGTCTGCGTCCAGCTCCGCAAGTTCACGCGTGATCGAAAAGCCGGACACATCGCTTTCCAACCAAGGCATGGAAGTCATCGTGCCATAAATCATCAAATCCGCTTCGCGTTCGTTTTTAACCAAACTATAGTATTTTCTCATTTTGTGTTTCACCTCCCCCCAAATTGGAAAGTAGATCTGCAACCGTCGCATAGTTTTTTGTCATGAAATGCTGCCATGCCCAGTCCTCCAAAATAAGCGGCTGCCCTAACAAACCCCGAATATCATTGACACATTCACAGCCGGAAGAGAGCAGTTTGTCCACCGACCCTGCAACCGCCAGCATATCCACGTGCTTGATAC
>JAVVSI010000166.1:0-3571 GCA_036654315.1 Evtepia sp.
GTATTTTGCGATTTGGTACCGTGATCTTTCGGAAGAACCGGAAAAATATAAAGGGAAAACGGTCAAAGTGTGTGGGTTTGCCATTTTTCAGGATGATTTGCCCAGTAGTACCTTTATTTTTGGTCGCCGTATTATGACCTGTTGCGTGGAAGATATCGGATTTGCAGGTATTTTGTGCCTTTGGAAAGAGGCCGGCAAAACATTGAAACACAAAGATTGGATTGAACTGGAAGCGAAAGTGACCGTCCAAACGACAAAAGAGGGACCCACACCCGTGTTTCATGTGATCTCGGCCGTAAAGAAGCAAGCACCGGAATCGGATGTCGCCACGTTCTTCTAAAGCTGAACCACAAATTTTTCGTAGAGGATGATTGAATATGAAATGCCCATACTGCGCCAATTTGGAAAGTAAAGTGGTAGATTCCAGACCTTCCAATGATGGTGCCAGTATTCGCCGTCGTCGTGAGTGTTTGATGTGCCACAAGCGATTTACGTCTTATGAAACGGTGGAAAGCCTCCCGCTCATTGTTGTGAAAAAAAATGGAAGCCGACAAACCTTTGATCGCAATAAAATTTTAAATAGTATGCTCAAATCCTGTGAAAAAAGAACCGTCTCTCTCTCTGCCCTAGAAGAAGTTGCAAACGAAATCGAGCAGGAGCTTCATAATGAATTGGGTGGTGAGATCTCAAGCGAGAAAATCGGAAGCCTTGTCATGGAACGCCTGAAATCTTTGGATGAAGTTGCCTATGTTCGTTTTGCATCCGTTTATCGCCAGTTTAAAGATATCAATACCTTCATGGACGAACTGACCAAACTTTTGGATAATAAATAACTTTTGTGTGACGCTAGAACACATTTTTCCAAGAAAATCGTTCCATCTCACAGATGAGATCAAGCTGTGCAATCAGTTTGGCATTGGTTGCGGCGTATTCGCCCGGCTTTTGAAATGACAAATATTCCATTGCCTCATCGAATAATACATTCACTTCATCAATCTCTGCATGGCGTAGTGTAACGTGCAGATAGGCAGTTTTGTCATTCCAACGCCCATGCACCGTGCGTGTGACTTCAGTTGCTCGATTCCAATTTTTTTCCTGCGCGAAAGAAGCCGCCTGTGCCAGCTGATCCTTCATGGGATCAACGACATTATCTAAATATTGGATATTCTGCCATAACGACAAAAAGAGGACAAGCAATATCAAAAAGGAAATCCAAAAATGTCTCACACCTGTCCCACCTTTTCGCTGATATAAATTTTGTTCTGTTCATCCACAGTTAAGAGAAATACCTCATCGAAACTATGAATGCCCCGCGATTGCAATTGTTTTTCAATCCAAGAAAGCTCTAAGCCGCGCGCTTTCAGGTTGTGCGTTAAAAGCCGCCCATTGTTGATAATAATGGCGGGGAGTCCGCCTTCTTGCGTGGGGAGATTCATCTGTTTTGGGGTCACGGCTTGTTCGTTGGTATAGGGTAAAACAGAGATGCGACCGTTTGTCTCTAAAATGGCATATTTTATGGTCGTAATGTCGGTGACACCGTTGGTGCGTAGCTCTTCCATCAGTTCATCTAAGGTGAAACGGTTTTTGTTCATCTCCTTCGGGAGAATTTTTCCATCCCGTATCACAATGCTCGGTCGACTGCAAAGAAGTGCGCGTATCCGAATGTTCTTCACCGTCAGAACAGACAAAATCGTGGAAATGCAGAGCAATGTCAAGATCGGAATGATCCCCATAAAGAGCGGGATTCCGAAATCCTGCATCGGTACAGCGGCTAAATCCGCGATTAAGAGAGATAATACCAGCTCGGATGGCTCGAGTTGCCCAATTTGCCGTTTCCCCATGAGACGGATGCCAATAATAATGAGAAGATAGAGAATTAAAGTGCGGGTTAAGGCGATAATCATAAAAAAGCCTCCTTGGAAGATACGGTTATCATTCCCAAACCGCGTAGTGCTATGCAAGACGAAAGGAAATACTTTTATGGAACATGAACTGATTCTGGTACTCGACTTCGGCGGTCAATATAACCAATTGATCGCACGACGCGTTCGCGACTGCGGCGTGTACTGCGAGGTCAAACCTTACACAACCCCGCTTTCGGAAATCGAAGCGCGTCACCCCATCGGGATCATCTTCACCGGTGGCCCCAACAGTGTCTATGTGGAACAATCACCACAGGTAGATCCCAAAATTTTCACGATGGGGATTCCCATTTTGGGTATTTGCTACGGATGTCAAATTATGGCGCATATTCTGGGCGGAAAAGTAACAGAAGCGCAAGAGGATACTGCACGCGAATATGGGAAAACACAGACATTTTATGACACCAGCTGTACACTTTTTAAGGATTTACCCAAAGAAGGCATTTCATGGATGAGCCACGGGGATTATATGGCAAAGATACCGCAGGGCTTTTCCATTGCCGCACATACATCAGCTTGTCCCAATGCGGCGATTGCCGATGAAGCACGGAAATTCTACGGTGTTCAATATCATCCGGAAGTCAATCATACAGAACAAGGGATCAAAATGATTCGCAATTTTCTTTATGAAATCTGTTGTGCCAAAGGCGATTGGACCATGGGCGACTATTGTAAGACCGCGATTGCCTCAGTACGTAAACAAGTTGGAGATGGCAAAGTACTGTTGGCATTGTCCGGCGGTGTCGATTCATCAGTAGCCGCTGCCTTGCTCGCGGAAGCAGTAGGCAGTCAATTGACTTGCGTTTTTGTGGATCACGGACTCATGCGGAAAAACGAGGGAGACGAAGTCGAAGCCGCTTTTGCGAAATGGGATATCCAATTCGTTCGCGTGGATGCCGAAGAACGCTTTTTGGGAAAACTCAAAGGCGTAACAGATCCGGAAACAAAGCGGAAAATCATCGGAGAAGAATTTATTCGCGTGTTTGAAGAAGAAGGCAAAAAAATTGGATCCGTAGATTATCTGGTACAGGGTACAATCTATCCCGACGTCATTGAATCCGGTATCGGCGATGCTGCTGTCATTAAAAGCCACCATAATGTGGGGGGACTTCCTGATTTTGTGGATTTCAAAGGAATCATTGAACCACTCCGTCTGCTCTTTAAGGATGAAGTACGCGCCTTAGGTCGTGAACTGGATTTACCGGATTATCTCGTCATGCGCCAACCCTTTCCGGGCCCCGGTCTTGCCATCCGGATCATCGGAGAGATCACAAAACCAAAAGCCGATTTGTTGCGGGAAGCGGATGCCATATTCAGAGATGAAATCGCGGCAGCAGGCCTAAATCGAGAAATCAATCAGTACTTTGCAGTTTTAACCAATATGCGTTCCGTCGGTGTTATGGGCGATGGCAGAACCTACGACTATACAATTGCTCTACGAGGAGTCACAACCACAGACTTCATGACTGCCGACTGGGCCAGAATCCCATACGATGTTTTGGATAAAGTCTCCCTCCGTATCGTAAATGAAGTCACCGGAATTAACCGCATCGTCTACGATATCACAAGCAAACCACCGGCAACAATTGAGTGGGAATGATGTAGGAAACGTTGCAAACCCGCATAAACACTAGCTTTTCACAGTGAAA
>JAVVSI010000167.1:0-3527 GCA_036654315.1 Evtepia sp.
ATATGGTGCGATATTTACGCCACGATTGCAAGCCTACCCGCTCGACCCCTTCATGTAATCGGAAAAATTACCGATGTCGATCACGAGGTTCGGGAACGTGAACGTCTCACCCATCTCTCCGAGCGGGATACACTGACCGGTTTATTCAATAAAACTGCCTTCCACGCCGCTCTGGATAGTTTTCTGGATGATCCCCATATGTCTGAACAACACGCCGCACTCTTTTTTGTTGACATTGACCACTTCAAACAGCTCAATGATCAATTGGGTCATATTGCGGGGGACGATGCAATTATTACAATTGCCGAAACTTTAAAAAGAATCTTTCGCACAGAGGATATTATAGGCCGTTTTGGCGGAGACGAGTTCTTTATTTTCACGCAGGGCATTCCTGTCAATATTTTAAAACAGAAAGCAGAGTCCGTCTGCCGCGCCCTCGAACTCAACTTCGGTGAAACTGTATTCGTCTCAGCCAGTGTCGGCGTTTTCTCATTTGCGGGAACAACACACAGCCGAAAAGAAATCTTGGAACGTGCCGACGAGGCACTCTATGATGCCAAACAAAGCGGAAAAAATCGCTATGTATTCTATTCGGATGAACAGTAATCGAAAAACCCGGCTTTTTTCAAAAGGTCGGGTTTTTCTCAGTCGGTCACAAGAGGAGGTTGCCATGTCTACCCACATTCAAATTTCCAATACAAACAGAGCATTCTTCCAAAGCTATAAAATGAAACATGATACCCTAAATGCATCGCAACAAAAACAATTGTGGCAACATCTCATCGAATGTTTCCTCCCTCCTTTGAAAAACTGCAATCATGATGCGGATGCTTCCGCGCTTTGTGCGGGTTACCATCTCACATTAAATGAAGGCGATTCCGACGCCCTCACACCCGAAATATTTGGGATCATTTTTGAAAACCTGATGGAAAACAAAACCGCAAACGCCGCTTTTTATACGCCGCGTGCCATCGCCTGCCTGATGTGCCGTCATAGTCTCATTCACTACTTGTTGCAAAAAACCAATTTTTCAAAAGAAGATCTCTCCGCATTCATTTGTAGTGACTATATCTCCGCCGCGATCTCCAAGGACAGCACTGTACTGGACGACGCCTTGTCATCTTTCTCTATGCTGGATCCTGCCGTTGGTGCCGGTGCTTTTGTACTCGTGATGTTCCACGAACTCGTCAAAGCACGACAAAAAGTTTCTCCTCTTTCTCCCTTTTCCCTCAAACTTGACATCATTCAAAATTCCATTTTTGCCATAGACATTGATCCCATCGCCATAGCCATTACCGAATTGCGCCTCCGGCTGGCACTCTCTGCCGAACGTGAAACCGCTTTTGATTCTTTGGATGCGCATACCTTTTGCGGGGATTTCCTCTTGAGCGAATTTCCCGACTTTCTGCAAAAGAAAGATGGATTTGATCTCGTCATTGGAAATCCTCCCTATCTTGACTCTGAAACCATGACCCGAACCGGTATGTCAGGACTTCGCTGCGAAATTTCCCAACAATATCATTTTGCCAAAGGAAATTGGGACCTTTACATTCCCTTTTTTGAAAAAGGATTTTCGCTTTTATCCACATGCGGTTCTCTCTGCTATCTCACACCGGACAAATGGCTTTCAAAACCTTTTGGAGAAATACTCCGCCGGACACTCTTCCCGCACCTTGATACGCTTATCTCTGCCGGTCGCGATGTATTTGAAACGGTACGCGTTGATTCCATGATCAGCCATATCTCTAAAACAAAAACAGACAACATTGCTGTATTCAAGCTCATAAAAGAGGAGATGATATCACTTGGATCTTTTGAAAAATCCAAGCTGCCCCACTCCTTTACGCCGGATCTCCTGTTTTCCGATGCGATTCGTCTCATTCAAAAACTGGAACATGAAAATCAAACCTTGGGCGATTTTTACACCTGCGAAAATGCCTGCTCTACAGCAGATTGTTATCGTCTGAAAGAAATCATTTTCTCGCTCAATTCCCCCGACGACTTTAGCCCAAACCGCCATTTTAAAATTATCAATACCGGTACCATCGGCTCTTTTGATTCCAAATGGGGACTACGCCCCATGAAGTATTTGGGTGACTCCTATCTCTATCCCGTCGTTGAAAAAGACCTCTTTTTTCAGGGATTCAAAAATTCATACGCCCAAAAATCCAAAAAAACAAAACTCATTCTCAAAGGACTCAGCACGCCGACTGCAACCATAGACGCAAATGCCGAATTCATCCCCGGCAAAACAACTCTAATGATTGCGGCAAGAGACAGCGACGAATTGATGTTTCTGGCGGCTCTTCTCAATAGCCAATTTGCCCGATTTTTTCTTCTGCAAAAATACGCCTTTTCCTCCTATAACGGCGGTATTACCTTTACAAAAGCCATGATCCACACCTTACCCTTTCGTGCCTTTTCGAAGCGGGAAATACAAGCCGTACTTTCCACTGTACGCGCCCTACAGCAGAGTCATTCGGCCGATTATGCAAAACTCAATCGGCAAATTTGTCACCTATACGGCCTAAGCCCCCATGACCTCACTACGTTCAATTTACACTAAATATCAATTTACGCCCCCCAGACTCTTTTATTTCACGGGAATCTTTGCTATAATAGTCAGACCTCCGAAAAAGGAAGGATCGATTTCATGGGGCTTCTCAATACCATAGATACCGGCATACTCAATTTTATATATTCCAGAACGCGTAATGCGCTTTTTGATATTCTCATGCCATTCATCTCGCGCATGGGAAATGGGGGAGCCGTTTGGGTGCTTTCTGCACTTCTATTGCTCTTTATGCCAAATTATAGCAAATGTGGACTTGCTATGGCAATTTCGCTGATCTTATGTGTCGTGATTGGAAATTTAACCCTCAAACCGCTTTTCGCCAGAACCCGTCCCTGTGATCTCAACCCTGCGATCACACTCCTCATCCGACGACCCACAGACTACTCCTTCCCCTCCGGCCATACCATGTCCTCTTTCGCCGCCGCAACCATTTTGCTGCTCTCTCATAAGGAACTCGGAATGCTCGCTATGATTTTGGCCTCGCTCATCGCTTTTTCGCGGCTCTACCTCTACGTACACCATCCATCCGATATTTTAGTTGGTGCATTGATTGGAATTGCAATCGCGCGTGTCGTGATGCCAATGATGCCCTTCGTTTCCATTTGGACTGCCAGCTCGCACGCCTAAGAAAGAAAGAGGTTTTTTATGCTCGATTGGGATACACTTGAAACACAATGCCGTACTTGCCAAAAATGCGCACTCGCCGATACCAGAACCAACGTCGTGTTCGGCGTCGGTTCCCATCAAGCCGAAGTCCTCTTCATTGGAGAGGGTCCGGGCGAACAAGAGGACCTAAAAGGGGAACCATTTGTCGGACGTGCCGGAAAACTATTGGATGATATGCTCTCCATTATTGATCTCGACCGTTCGAATATCTACATTGCCAATATGGTCAAATGCCGCCCACCTCAGAACCGTGACCCGCTCAATCTTGAGCAGGATGCCTGTATCG
>JAVVSI010000168.1:0-3495 GCA_036654315.1 Evtepia sp.
ATCTGCAATTTTATCCGCCCGTGAGACACCTGCGAAACAAAGATCCAATTCATAGGCGGGTGCGGCAGAGAGGGGAGGGCGATCTGTCCAAATTGCACCGACCAAATCCAAATCACTTTTTATGGAAAATCCCAGTGCCTTCCAATGCTCGGCAGTATAGGCTGTGATACAGCGTCCATCAAACGCCAAACACGCGCCTGCGCGCAGCCGCGATGTTAGGAATGTTTCTATTGTTGGATCGTATCCCTGTTTCATCAGTGTAATGCCACTGCCTATCAATTCTTGTTCTGCCTGTAAAAAATAACGCCCATCTGTCCACAGACCGGCAAAATCCGATAATACCAAAAGCGTTCCCGCAGAACCCGTAAACCCCGATAAAAATTCACGACAGGCAAAGTGGGCTGCAACATATTCGCTCGCATGAAAGTCAGAGCCGGGAACCAGATATGCGTCAATTTGCCTTGCTTTCATTTCAACCCGTAAGGCTTCAATAGGCTTTCTCATCTTATGACTCCTTATCAAAAAAACGTGGAGTGCGAGGCTTTTTACCTCACACCCCACGTTATATTAAGTATTATTCATCTGTTTCGTTGGGAATCAGTGCCACACGAATTTCTAAGATGCGCCGATTATCCACACGCGTGACTGTAACATCCAGATTTTCATAAGTGAAGCGATCCCCCTCCTCGGGGACACGACCAAGCTGTTCCAAAACCCAGCCACTGATAGAAGAGGAATCCACATCTCCGCGCAAAGAAAAACGATCAAACAAATCTGAAAGGTTTGCCGTACAAGCAATGATGAAACTACCATCATCCTGACAGGTGAAGTCCTCAATGACTTCATCGTGTTCGTCCCAAATCTCGCCAACCAATTCTTCCAAAATATCCTCCAGTGTAACCAGACCCTCTGTTCCACCGTAGTCATCGACGACAATCGCCATATGGGTCTTATTGCGTTGGAGTAAGCGGAGCAATTCGGAGATTTTAGCGGCACCTGTGGTATAGTATACTTTTCCGATGAGTCCTTCGATATTGGTTTGATTGTGATAACGCGCCGCGTAAAAATCCTTTTCGTGGATCAAACCGACGATATCATCAATGGTCCCATGAAAGACGGGAATCCGTGAATAGCCGCTTTCGGCAAACAGTGCAGCAAGTTCATTCATGGTTGTGTTATCCGAAACAGCGACGATATCCACGCGTGGTGTGAGTATTTCTTCCACTTCCAAGTCGTTGAATTCAATGGCAGCACGAATCAATTCACTTTCGTGCGGTTCCAAACCACCCTCGTTTTCGGCTTCTTCGACCATAGTAATCAGTTCTTCTTCTGTGATGCCTTCGCCCTGTGTGGGTTTGATCAGCTTCGCCGCAAGCTGATTGAACAGGCCAAAAAAGAAGTGCAGCGGGGTTAGAATCACGATAAAGATGTGAAGAATGGGTGCAGAAAACATACAAAACTGTTCTGCGTGTTCTTTTGCCATGGTTTTTGGGGTAATTTCGCCAAAAATTAGGATGACTACGGTTAAAACAGCGGAAGAAATCGTGGCACCGTAGACAGGGTACAGCTTTGTGAAGAGGACTGTGCCAATAGAGGCAGCTGTAATATTGACAATATTATTGGCGATTAAGACACAGGAAAGCAGCCGCTCGTAGTCCTCCAGTAAGGATAGCGCAACGGAGGCGTGGTGGTTTCCGTCCTCTGCTTTATTTTTGATCCGAACACGGTTTACACTCGAAAATGCGGTTTCGGTTGCGGAAAAATAAGCAGAAAAAACAAGAAGAATAAGCAAACTGGCAATCATTGTCATACCGGAACTGTCCATGAGAGAACGCATCAACTCTACTTTCTAATGTGAATATTAGGGACAAGGAACACGCCCCTATTTGAATACAAGCAAAGTATAACACAGCGTATTCAAAATTGCAAGGAAAGACAATTGCAAAATCGGGCGATTTATTATATAATAGTGGGAAATAATACTGAGGGGTGATACCATGAAAGTAACAAGCACCGGGATCGTTGATGGTAAAATTGACGGAAAATATGGAAAACATGGCACACATTTTAACGAAACAGGCATGCCAACCTATTCCTTGCCGTTTCAAATTGAGGATGCGCCGCAAGGTTCTGTCTCTTATGCGCTGGTATTGGAAGATAAAGACGCATTCCATGCAACAGGGGGCTTTGCCTGGATTCACTGGACGGCCGCAAATATTACACGCACAGAAATTTTCGAGAATGAAAGCCAAACTGCAAAAGATTTCGTACAGGGTGTCAACAGCTGTATTAGCAGACAAGGCGGTAAGCAAAGCCGTGCGCTATCCGCATTCTACGGTGGTATGGCACCACCCGATGCGCCGCATATTTATGAACT
This sequence comes from Evtepia sp., assembly GCA_036654315.1. Taxonomy (GTDB): domain Bacteria; phylum Bacillota; class Clostridia; order Oscillospirales; family Oscillospiraceae; genus Evtepia. The sequence continues at coordinate 2,378 of JAVVSI010000168.1, forward strand.
CCATGTTTTCGCCCTGGATACCATGCTGGACTTGGAACCCGGCTTTGATATGAATGTACTATATCGAAAAATGGATGGGCATATTTTGGCGCAGGATACCTTAAAGGGATTATATCCAAACTAATCTACACACTCGCGCTACCATCGCCCATGGTTGGCAAAACACGAGACAATGCCGCTCGTATGATTCAAATTCGGATTCGATTCCGCAACGAGATCCAGTTCAAAACTCGGCTGATCACTCTGTATACCACAAACCGATAATTTGAACCGTGCCGTATCGCACAGGGGAGCCATCCCTTCCTTTCTTATTTGCCCTTTCCCATATAATGTGATTTGATTGCAGTTTCCACAGTCTAATCTGATCTGATCGGAAGCGGCATAAAAAACCAGATGGAACGGATGGTTCCCCACAATAGAATAGCGGATGGAGTGATTCTTTGGACGGCTCTCATTGAAGGACACATTCAATACCGCCATATCACCACAGAACGTATCACAACAATTTTCAATGCAACCTTTCCACTGCCCTGTGATACAACAGCCACAGTTGGTACAATATGTCGTGCTTGTGCAGGTGGTGGTTGTGCAAGTGGTCGTGGATGAGCCGGGAATCATAGTTTGTACTTTTTCCAGCTTGAACTGTAAGAGCATTTGTAGTTTAATCATGTTCTGAATCGTGCTATTGACGCTTTGATTGATCTCAATTGCGTCGGGGAGAATTGCCCCATCACGGCGGCAGTCTTTCAGAACACATAAAATTTTGGCGGTTTCGGCATCCATCAGTTTTGATAAGCTCATTTCTTCCATTGCAATGGAAGCCAATAAGAGATTGACTGAGTCCTCCAGAGTGATATTGATATCGGGTGTGATATCCGGTATATTGGGGAATGACACGATCACACCTCATTTCCTTTCTCGTGCATGCACCGAAACCAAAACGCGACATAGACTATACTATCCAATCAATCAAGGGAGGGAAAGCTATGTCGTTTCCAAATATTCCGTCTGTAGATGCCAATATCAACATCACTGCGTCCGAATCTGCAAATCTGTTGCTCGCATCCATCGCATTCGAGGAACTCGGCTTGGCACATGTGATCAACGCGGAGGCAGAG
>JAVVSI010000169.1:0-3072 GCA_036654315.1 Evtepia sp.
TTTTGTATGTAGAGCCTTCGGGTGTGACGGTCAATGCGGAACGGATTGGCGGGACAAGCGACATTGCTGCGGGGCAGTTAATTGACCGTACCGGAAAACGTCTGGGGCTTTCTTTTCCGGCTGGGAAAGCAGTCGATGCCTTGGCGCAAACGGCAGAGGAAGAATCGGGTTTTATGGTCAAGGTAAAAGAGATGGAGTTTTCATTGTCGGGTATTGAAAACCAGATGAATCAGCGTGTAGAATCCGGTGTTATGCCCGCCTCCGTCTGTCGTTTTGTGTTGGCATCGGTGATTTTTGCGGTCGAGCAGGCGACAAAGAATGCGCTTCGGAAGTTTCCGGGTCTGCCTGTTTTATGTGCGGGTGGGGTATCATCGAATGCGCTTTTGCGTGATGTGATGACGAAAAATTGTAATGCCTTGTTTGCGCCGGCAGAATTTTCGACCGATAACGCGATGGGCGTTGCGATTATAACATGGCGTATGCTGGCTGCCGTATCTGCTACGAATTGAATGAGGTGATGCGCCATGCAAGAGGCCATGTCGGTTTCGTCTTTGACCCTATATATCAAAAATCTGATGGACAGGGATGGTCTACTGACCGATGTTTTGGTTTGTGGTGAGATTTCGAACTATAAAGCCTATCCTTCCGGGCATCACTACTTTTCCGTGAAAGATGCCGAAGGCAGTATACGAGCTGTGATGTTTCGCAGAGAAGCGGCAAGTTTGCGGTTTCATCCCGAAAACGGAATGCGCGTTTTGATTTCCGGCAGGGTGACGGTGTTTGCGCGGGATGGACAGTATCAGCTTTATGCAAACCGTATGATTCCCGACGGGGCGGGAGATCTTTCTGTTGCCTTTGAACAGTTAAAAGTCAAATTATACGAAGAGGGTTTGTTTGACGTAGCACATAAAAAACCCTTGCCGGCATACCCGCAAAAAATTGCACTGGTGACGTCACCGACCGGTGCGGTCGTTCACGATATGATCGAAATTCTAAACGCGCGCTATCCGCTTGCGGAGGTCTATGTATTTCCTGTACGCGTGCAGGGGAAAGAGGCAGCCGCCGAAATTTGCCACGCACTTTCCGTGTTGAACCGTAGGCATCAGGTTGATTTGATTATTACGGGACGCGGGGGAGGTTCGATGGAAGATCTCTGGGCGTTTAATGAAGAATGTGTTGCAAGAGAGATCTATCGGAGTGAGATTCCGATTATCTCCGCAGTGGGACATGAGCCGGACGTAACGATTGCGGACTTTGTGGCAGATGTTCGCGCGGCTACACCGTCGAACGCGGCTGAGATTGCCGTACCGGATCAAAACGAATTATACGCACACATATTGGGATTGGCGCGCAATTTAAACATGGGGTTGCAGAACAAAGTAAAGAGAGAAAAACAAAATCTGGAACGATTTGAGAATCACCCTTTTTTAAAATATCCTTTGCGTCATTTACAGGAGCGGCGGCTTCGTTTGGATGAGCAACAACAAAAACTGGAGCATGGCTTTTATCGTTGTCTTTCCGAACAGAAGCAATGTTTGGGTCAATTCGCGGCCTCTATGGATGCGCTGAGTCCGTTGAAGGTGTTGGGACGCGGCTATGCGATTGCACAAAAGAAAGACGGAACAGTGATTACCTCAATCAAACACATTTGCATCCATGAAGCATTGGAAGTGCGCGTTTCGGATGGTACGTTTGTATGTCGCAGGGAGGGAAATGATAATGGCGGATAAAAAACCAAACTTTGAGCAGGCGATGGGACGTATAGAGGAAATTGTGAGGGCATTGGAACGAGGGGATCGACCCTTGGATGAGTCACTTTCTCTGTTTGAAGAGGGAAGTAAGCTCGTGAAACAATGTGCGGGTCTTTTGGATAAAGCGGAACAGAAAGTAATCAAATTGACTGCGGACGCGGGAAGCGGAACGCAGGTTTGATGGTTGGATAGAGGAGGAGACAGAGCATGGAATTTGAACGGCGTGCGGTAGCGGATCGGGACATGATTGAAGCCGCGCTGATCGCGTATCTGAATCAGATTACACCATACGGTGACCTGATTGATGCAATGCGATATAGTTTATTATCCGGTGGGAAACGAATCCGACCGATTTTGACCTTAGAAGCCTGTCGTATGTGCGGGGGTGCGGTTGAGGATGCCTTGGCCTTCGCCTGTGCGGTAGAAATGATTCACACATATTCTCTCATTCACGACGACCTTCCCTGCATGGACGATGATGATTATCGTCGTGGTCGTCCGACGAATCACCGCGTACACGGAGAAGCAACTGCCTTGCTTGCCGGTGATGCGCTTTTGACGGAAGCGTTTTCGATGATTGCAACGGTTGCGGATCCCGTTCAAGTTACGGCGGCGGTGCGCTGTCTTGCCGGTGCGATTGGCGCGAATGGAATGGTAGCAGGTCAGATTTTGGATATGGCAGGCGAAGGGCGCGCCCTTTCTTTTGCAGACGTCAAGGAAATAGAGGCCTTAAAAACAGGTGCGCTGATTGTTGCTTCCGTACAGCTTGGCGTGATTGCGGCAAACGGTTCGGAGGAACAAAAAACGGCTTTGACGGCGTACGCGACGCGTCTCGGTCTGGCGTTTCAGGTTCAGGATGATATCTTGGATGTAGAGGGGAACGCCGCCCGTTTGGGGAAACCGATTGGTTCTGATGTTGTCAGTGAAAAGGCGACCTTTGCTTTTCTCAAGGGAGTGGATACCTGTAAAGTGATGGTGAAAGAACTGACGGAACAGGCCATTGATGCACTGAAAGCGTATGAAGAGAGCGCATTTTTGTGTCAACTTGCGACGAGGCTTGCAGCGAGGGACAAATAATTGACAATTGATCATGAAAAATGTATCATGATTCCGAAGCGATTGGGGCAAGGCAATGAAAAGGATCAATGATCAAGTATGGATGGTCAGCGGGAGGGGTTTGTGTGACTGAGGAATTTCCAACATTACATGATATAACAGATCAGGACGCACAACTCTTGTGTACACAGTTGCGTGCAAGACTGCTGGAAGTCGTGTCCGAAACCGGTGGACATCTGGCGTCGAATCTGGGTGCGGTAGAGTT
>JAVVSI010000169.1:3082-3494 GCA_036654315.1 Evtepia sp.
ACATCGTGTATTTGATACGGCTGTGGATCGTCTGGTCTTTGATGTAGGCCATCAGTGTTATATTCATAAAATGCTGACCGGACGCAATGGACTGATGGAGACTTTGCGCAGTTTTGGTGGACTCGCAGGCTTCCCAAAACCGGCAGAATCTCCTCATGACGCTTTTATTGCGGGTCATGCGTCCAATTCTGTCTCCGTTGCCTTGGGCATGGCGGCGGCGCGTACTTTGAAACAGGAGAAGTATAGCGTAATCGCATTGATCGGGGACGGCGCACTGACGGGTGGACTTGCCTATGAGGGTTTGTCCTGTGCCGGTCAAAGTGGCGAACCGATGATTATCATTTTGAATGACAACGGAATGTCTATTACAAAAAATGTCGGTGGCGTTGCCAAGCATTTGGCACAGCAGCGG
>JAVVSI010000170.1:0-3483 GCA_036654315.1 Evtepia sp.
AGCATAATGCGTGCCATACCGGGGTAACCGAATTCCTGTTCCATGACATTGAGTGCCTGTCTGGTTGGTGCGGTGGCGGGGAGGTATTCGCTGAGATCGTAATTGACTTTTACGAACGGGAAAGCGATGATACAAACCAAGGTCAAAAGCCAAAAAACTTTTTCAATTCGTTTGCCTCGCGTGATCACCAGATTTATAATCTGATCCAACAAATTTATCATCTCCAATGTCAATAATCAATTCCATGTTGATTTTTGATCTTGTGAGGATTATAATACATCTGTTGTTTGCTTACAATCTGCAATTTCACAATAAAATGTCTATTAAAGGACTAAAATAAAAGAAGTGAATGTTAATCAACATAAAAAGTATGAATTGTACATTTTACTTTGGAGGAATTAAGATGGAAGTAAAAAAAGAAGATCGTCGCGTGCGTCGCACACGTCGGATGCTCAAGCAGGGGCTTGCAGAATTGATGGAGGAAAAAAACTTCAAAGACATTACGGTAAAAGATATTACAGACACGATGGATTTAAATCGCGGCACATTTTATCTGCACTATACGGATACCTATGATTTACTGGAAAAGCTGGAAAATGAGACACTGGCAGATTTTCAGGCAATGATTGATGCCTATGTTCCCTCGGCAGATCAGCGGACGTTGACACCTCTTTTGCAGCCGATTGCGGAATACATTGTTGAAAACGCTTCGATTTGCAGATCGCTTTTTGAAAATCAAGCCTCGCATGATTTTGTGGTAAAATTCCAAACAATGATCCGTGACAATGGAAACAAGATGATCGCGGAAAAGTATCCTACGGCGGTGACACCGGCGATGGACTATTTTTTCGGTTTTATGACATTTGGATTGATCGGGGTAATCAGACAGTGGTTTAGTTCAGATATGAGCTTGGATACAAAGGAATTGGTTTTTGTAGCAGATCGTATTATTACAGCGGCTGCGGAAGCGATGTTGAAATAGCTGTATGATTGCGGTTAGAACAGGAATGATATGATTGCATATAATGCCAAGAGGTGAGTCAAATGTCAGAACAATTTACACTCCCTATTGCAGTGAGTACCCTTGCTGCGTCGATTGCGAAGAATCTATCCGATGACAATTTAGCACTCACAGCCGCCATATTGACCCAACTCGGTGATACCTTGGCCACGATTGCTGTTTTGCGTGCCTATGAGCAAAAAGAGGGGCGGCAGAAGAAATCAATTGCCAAACAAGAGAGCGGATGATACACTGGCAGGGTTACAATGCAACGAAAAAGGAGAAACTATGGAACATCAAAGACGCATACGCTATTCGGGTACACATCCGAAAAACTTTGCCGAAAAATACAAAGAACTTGAGCCGGAGAAATACGCAGACGATGTTAAAAAAATAATAGAGAGCGGTCACACGCCGGCCGGAATGCATCGCTCCATTTGTGTGGATGAGATTTTAGAATTTTTACAAATACAAGCGGGACAAACCGGCTTAGACGCAACCCTTGGCTATGGTGGTCATACATTGGAGATTCTGAAGAAGCTGAGTGGAACAGGTGTGCTTTACGCAACAGATGTCGATCCGCTGGAATTACCGCGTACGCAGGCGCGTTTAGAAAAATTGGGATACGGTTCTGATGTATTAAAAATCAGACAGAAGAACTTTTCGCAAATTGATGAAATTGTAGCAGAATCCGGGAAACTTGATTTTGTACTGGCAGATTTGGGTGTCTCGTCTATGCAGATAGACAATCCCGCGCGTGGTTTTTCGTTTAAAAAAGAAGGGCCACTGGATTTGCGCTTGAACCCTGAAAAGGGAGAATCGGCGGCGGCGCGTTTAAAAACGATCACGCAGGACGAATTACAGAGTATGTTTCTTGAAAATGCAGATGAGCCGTATGCAGAAAAGATTGCGAAAGCCATTGTGTCAAAGATGAAAAAGGGAACTGAAATCCAAACGACCACGCAGCTTCGCGAGATCATTGAAGAGAGTTTGCAATTTCTTCCGGTGAAAGAGAGAAGTGAAGAGATTAAAAAATCCTGTCAACGGTGTTTTCAGGCATTGCGTATTGACGTGAATCAGGAATTTGAAGTTCTGTACGAATTTCTGGAAAAGCTACCGGATGTTTTGGCAGAAGGAGGACGCGTTGCGATTTTGTCGTTCCATTCGGGTGAAGATCGACTTGTAAAAAAATCGTTTCAGCGTTTTTTAAGAGAAGGTCGTTATAGTGAGATCTCAGCTGAACCGATGAGACCGAAGCCGCAGGAACGGAATGCAAATCCTCGCGCCCGTTCCGCGAAATTACGCTGGGCAATTGCGGGGCGTTCCGATGTCGGCAAGCAGAGTCTTGACTGAAACCATACCCACAGAGCAAAACGGCAACGATCAAAAAATCGTTGCCGTTTTGCTGTTAGGAATGGGGATCAAAAGCGAACAAAGTCGGGGGCAGTCGCATAAACTGTAACCATAGGGAAAATCCCTATTATATATAGGAGGATACCAATTATGAACGAATGTGCTTCTTGTGCTTGTAATGAGTCTATCATGCGTAGTCCCTGTGATTTTGTTGAACCGATTCGATCCGGTGGCTGTGGAGAAACATTTCCGGCTTGTGGCGGTAGCGACCCCATTTCATCCTGTGGTTGTGGCAATGCGAGTCATTGGGCTGAACCATGTATGAATCGTGTCTCTTGTGGTTGCAGTCAGCGCAATGGACGATGGATTTGTTGTTGCTGCCATAGTGTTCCATGTTGCTGTGGTTGCAGATGTGGTTGCGGCGGCAATACCGGTTGTGGCGGTGGCTGCAATGGCGGTTGCGGAGCCAGAACCGGCTGTGGTTGCAACGGCTGATTTTTGAACAATAGAAAAAGGGGCTGACGTATTTTGCGTCAGCTCCTTTTTGGATCGTGGAAGAAGATTCAAGTCAGGTATCCGAGGTAACGCATAAAAAAGATCCAGAATGTCAAGGTAAAGGCACTCAGTACTGTAGTCATAATGATGACATTTGCAGAGAGCAGTCCTTGATGTCCCAAATTTTTTGCCATGACATAACAGGTGGGGGTTGCGGTGCCACCCAGCATAATGATGAGAGCCATTAACTTTGCGCCCGTAAAGCCAAAATAAATCGCAAGTGGCAAGAAAAGCGCGGGTAAAATGAAAAGTTTCAGAGCGCTTGCAGTTGCTGATAGGCGAAAGTTTGAAAAGAGGTTTTTGAGGTGTAGCGTGGTACCGATAGAGAGTAGTGCGAGTGGGGTTGTCAGGGAGGAAAGGCTTGAGAGGGTTTTGTCCAAAATGGGAGGGAAAGAAGTAATCCCGAGGAAAGCGGGGATGGTACCGAGTAGGATACCCCAAATAATTGGATTTTTTGCTATGTTTATTGTGGCAAGCTTGAGACGTGTTGGGAAGCTGCCGTCTTTTGCGTGAGGTCCTTCCAGCGTCAGAACCAAAACAGCGTATAGATTAAAGAGAGGGACACTGCCCAAAAT
>JAVVSI010000171.1:0-3470 GCA_036654315.1 Evtepia sp.
GGGAAGTATGTATTACAAAATTCCATATCGACCGTGCCAGATGGAAAATTTGGTTTGGAGTATTCTGGCTTTTGGCTTTGCTGGCAATCGTGTTCGGCAATTTGACAGTAGATTGTTTTTCCCGGCATGGCTACGCTGTATCGAATATTTCTACTTTCCCCAAAGTGGATGCAGAATGCATGAATTTCTCCAAATCATAGACTGCACAAACTGTTGGCAAAAAAAAACAAGGATAAACTTAGGTAAAACTAATGAATATTTCAACAAACACATCTGATCTTGAACGAACAGAGGAGAAATCGAATCGCCCGCATTGTTCCGGATTTGCGGGAAATTTGTCTTTTTCTCTTTTTTATAATGTGAAGCAATATTCAGAATGGGAATTGCAATGAAAGCACAAACATCCATTGATATGTTCTCCAATATGCAGAATTATCTTGTCGAGATTTTGGAGCTTCACGGGCATGCACATGCCAGCGAAATTGCCTCCCGGTTGAATGTCGGTATACCTTCTGTCACACATGCTTTGAAAAAACTGAAGCGCATGGGATTTTTGCTCTACAATCCCAATGCGCCGGTTGTTCTCACCGAAAAAAGGCGTAAATTTGCGACTGATTTGCATTATTCCAGAGAAACGATTGTGGCATTTTTTGAAAAAATATTACTCTCTTCTTCAAAACATTCATGCCATTGCGCCTGCGCATTGGAGCATCTCATTGATCGCCAAACAGTAAAATCCTTAGCGACTTTAACGAACACCGTCTTGACTCATGCAGATTACAATGGATTGCGGGATAAACTCAAGGCATCTCTTTTTTTTTAAAACAACTTAGGCAAAACTAAATAAAATAAAAAATAGGAGATCTCATGCAAGAAATTATGAAAGCCGTCTTACCATTGGCTCTTGCGGTAACCGTTTCGGGGTGCGCCAGTGTCAATGCGCCTCCCAAAGAACAAGACGCTCAAATAGCGCAACAAGAGATTACATTAGGCGATGGAATGCTTCAGTCGCTTCGTCGGGAATGCTATTCCGACTTTACCAAGGATTTCTCGGCGGAATTAAAAGCGGGCGTTTCTGAAATCGCATTTAAAAAACTTAATTCTGATTTGGCGACACGAAAAGAATCCATTTCTCAATGGCGTTTGATGGATTCTTTGAATCGCGGCGATATCTATCGGACGGAAGTCTGGAAGCTCGTTTTGACGAAAGATACCAAATCGGGAAAATCGAACATCGAGCGCCTTTTCTATGTGACCAAGGCCGATTTGGATGGAAAAACCGTCGTAATCGGTTTTAAATTTGATGCATTTTTTTAATAAACAACTTAGTGTAGACAAACTTTTAAAACAACCAACAGGAGAATGAAAGAATGAATCACAAGATTCGAAAAGGCTTGATCGGGGTCGTCGCGGCAGGCGGAATGTTCCCTGCGTTCGCAGTGGAACCCAATCCGGCGGCTCAGCCGCTCACACCAACGCAGATCGAAGAGGCCGGGGAAAAAGTGCAGAAGATCACCTTTATACAGGATGATGCACAATTCAACATCGTCAGCAAGGTGTATGAACTCAAACACACCAAGGCTGCCGATCTTGCGCCGTTCGTCAAGAGTGCGGCGATCCGTTTCGATCCGGTTTCGACCGTGACGCGGATGGAAGACAAGTCGAACAACCGGCAACTTCTGATTGTTTCGACCGCACAGGACATGATGCCGTACATTGACGAAATGGTCACAGCGCTCGACCGTCCCGGAAAAATGAATGATTACAACACCATTATAGCCGGAACCGGCATTGCCTACGGGACCTACAAACCGCAGTTCCGTGCCGCCAACGATATGCGTAACGTCATTGTCGGAACGCAGATTTCCAGCGGGCCGCTGGATTCAAGGGTGCGGTTGGACAAAAAAACCAATCTCTTCTATTTCAAGGATTCTCCGGCGCGCGTTGCGGATATCAAACAGAAACTCGAATGGCTGGACAAGGAAATTCCCCAGACCCGCATTGAGCTCAAGATTTACGAAGTCCGCGACAGCGATCTCACCGACGTCGGCATCGACTATCTGGCGTGGAAGAACGGCCCCGGACTCAATCTTTTCGAGGCCGGATACGATGCGCTTAACATGAAAGTCGCCGAAACTCTGATGAATCAACTCACACAGACCGGAGTGGATCTCTTCGGCAATTTCTCCTACGGATTCGGCGGAATGTACACCGCTCCGGCGTTTGATTTCAGCTTCATCCGCATTCTCCAGCAGAACGGAAAGGCCACGATCAACAGCACGGCGAGCGTGACGGTTTCCAACAACCCGGAGGCCAAATTCAAAGTGTCTTTCTCACCGGAATATCAGAATATTCTCAAGGATGAGGATCATCGCGCCAGCGTGGACGTCGGCGGAAACGCTTCGTTGGAAGTCTCGATTTCCGATGCGGTCATCACCGGAGGGAAAAATGGCGTGATCAATTTCAACTATGCGCTTGCCGGCTCGAACGTGGTGGAACGCAACAATCTCGGTGCGGAAATTTCCGAAAACACCAACACGGCGGCGGCCATCACTCTGGATTTTCAAAACGAACGGCTTATTACCTCCTGGAAACGCACAAGCAATGTCGAACAGACCATCGGCGTACCGTTCCTATGTGAGTTGCCGGTTTTGAAGTATATTTTCGGAACCACCACCAGCAATACGGAAACCACCCATTATTTTGTCACCGCCCGCGCCGTTCCGGTAAAAATTCAGGATGACATGAAAAGTGGAATGATGGCGGAATTTGATCAACTCGCAGCAAAGTAAAAGAAAACAGGAATTGAAAATATCATGAGAAATATTACGAAAACCGCAGCCGTTTTTCTGGCCGCTTCGGGAAACCTCTTCGCCGGAGACGCCTCCGCGCCTTATCAGGACAGTCGTGTTGACGCCCGGCTGAACCTCACCGTCAAGGACGATACACAGGTGCTGCATTTCGTCCGCGACAACGTCGATCCGGATGTGGTCACCAAGACCTATGTGTTGAAGCATGCCGATCCGTATGAAATTCGCCAATATTTGCGTGAAATCGTCCAATCCCGCAAGGTGGACGCGAGCGACACCGGGATTCAGGCGATCAAGTACAACGATGGAACCGGGATTGTCATGGTTTCCGCCGAAGACTACCGTTTTGAAGATTCAGAGAATGGCCAGGGCATCGACAGCATCATTGAAACTCTCGATAAGCCGAAAGTCGCCTCCGTGACCGGACAGCCGGTGTACGTCTACAATCCGAAATTTCGTCCGGCAAAGGAGTTGAGTGCGATGGTCCGCGCCGCCGGAGCGGATGTCTCCGAGGATGTCACGGAAAACGTCGGCGGTTCCGACCGCATCCGTTGTGACGAGGGTCTGAATCTGATGGTGTTCAAAACCACCCAGTTCTCGCGTAAAAACATCGAGAGCGCTCTGAAGGAGTACGACCGTCCCTACCCGGAAGTCAAGGCC
>JAVVSI010000172.1:0-3422 GCA_036654315.1 Evtepia sp.
CTGCCAACCTGACCGGGGGCGCAATGATCAACCGTTGGACAATTACAGAGGCAAAAAACTTGATAATTTAAAAAAACGCTGAATATTATGCACTCTTTGCAAAAGCCGAAAAAACGACCGATGAAGCCGAGCAGACCAAACTTTACAAACAAGCAGAAAAACTGCTCGCAGATGTCGCAGCAAACGTCTACATCCAAGATTTGGCTGACTTCGTTGTCATAAAATCGAATTTGGCGGGCTTTCAATTTTACCCGCTCTATGTGATGGACATGGCAACCATTCACTACACGAAGTAAAAAATGGAAAGGAGGCGGGGAGATGAAATATTTCGCAAAAAAACTTTGCGCTCTCATTATTACATTGTTTATCGTTTCACTCCTCGCTTTCCTTGCCTTCCAAGTCATCCCCGGCGATGTCGCAACGAGTAAACTAGGCACAAATGCAACCCCCGAACAAGTCGCAGAATTACGCACAGAACTGGGTTTAGATCAGCCAACACTGCTTCGCTATCGAAATTGGCTCGTCAATTTCGTGCAGGGAGATATGGGGACATCTTACAACTATCATATGCCTGTCTCTGATATGATCTCTCAAAAACTCCCTGTTACAGCGGTATTAACCATCATCGCACTGTTCCTTTCCATTGTGGTCTCTCTGCCACTGGGTATCTTGGCGGCAAGAAAAGAGGGCGGTTTTTTTGATCGCACGCTGACCGTTTTTAATCAGATATTTATGTCGATTCCCCCTGTTTTTGTGGGAATTCTTCTTTCTTATATTTTTGGTATCACCTTAAAACTCTTTGTTCCCGGAAATTTCGTCGCTTTTAGCGATAATCCATGGCAATTTTTCGTCGCACTCTTTTTCCCTGCCCTCTCTATGGCGGTCTCCAGAATCGCTATGACGGTAAAAATGCTTCGCTCCTCTATCCTCCACGAAATGGATCAAAACTATATCCGAACTGCCTACAGTCGTGGCAATAGCCGTACCAATGCAATGCGTAAGCATGCACTGCGGAATGCCATGATCCCTGTGACTACATTTCTCGCTTCGGCAGCGGCTGAATTGGTCGCGGCGAGTATCGTAATCGAACAGGTTTTCGCTGTGCCGGGTATCGGTCGTCTCCTCCTTGCCTCTATCTCAAATCGCGATTTTCCCGTGGTACAGGCGATTGTCGTGATTTTGGCAACTTGGGTCGTGGCTGTGAATTTTATCGCCGATATTTTGGTACAGCGTATGGATCCGCGCATTCGATTGGATGATTGATACAATAGACTTCCCTTACGAAATCTGTGAAGCAGGAGGAAATGGTCGGTATGAAACTGCATAAAGAATCTCCGTGGTTTTTTCGAATCGGTGCCGCCATTACCCTGTTTATGACTGCACTCATTCTCATTGGTTTCGTCTGGACACCCTATGGTACGACCGAAATGGACGCACTGAATAAATTTATGCCCCCCTCACTTGCACACCTCTGCGGTACCGACAACCTGGGGCGTGATATTCTATCCCGTATCATGGAGGGGGCAGGCTCAACATTTTTGATTGCGGTCTGTGTCGTCTTAATCGGCTGTATTTTCGGGACGCTGATTGGCTGTTTCACCGGATACTTCGGGGGGATTGCCGATGTGATCTTAATGAGAATTTGTGATTCGATTACCGCCTTTCCGAGTATGCTCCTTGCTTTGGTCATGATTATGATATTCGGAAGCGGAAAATATCAAGTGACTTTTATTTTGGGCATTTTATTTATCCCAAGTTTTGCGCGTGTGGTACGCGGCGAGGTGGCCAGACAAAAAAGTCTCAATTATACCGCCGCTGCACATCTCATGGGTGCAGGACACTTCCGAATTATTTTCCGTCATATTTTACCGAATATTGTACCCGTACTGCTCCCCATTATTTCCATTGGATTCAACAACGCTGTTTTAGCGGAAGCCAGCATGAGTTATCTGAGCATAGGCGTACAACCCCCGGATGCCTCCCTTGGTCGGATGCTTTCAGAAGCACAAATTTATCTCAGCAGATCCCCTTGGTACGCACTATTTACCGGACTTGCTATTGTCCTTTTGATCTTGGGGTTCAGCCTTTTGGGCGAAGGCCTGTCACAAAAAAACCGCGAGTAGGAGATGTATTCCGATGCTGGAGATGCGTGATTTACACGTCCGTTTTTATAAAGCACGCGATGGTCGTGAAGCAGTACAAGGGGTCAGCCTTTGTATGAAAAGCGGTGAGATTTTGGGTCTGGTCGGAGAGAGCGGAAGCGGAAAAACGGTTACAGCTATGGCCATTTGTGGTTTGCTCAATCGAAAAGAGGCCGTCGCTTCCGGTGAAATTTGGCTCAATGGGGTCGATTTGCTACACTGCAATCGAGAAGATTTGCGTCAATTACAGGGAAAAGATATCGCCGTTGTGTTTCAAGAACCCATGACTTCTATGAATCCGGTCATGCGAATCGGCACACAGATTGAGGAAAGTCTCAAAATTCATACGAAAATGACGGCCGCAGAACGAAAAACCGCCGCACTCCATGCGATGTCCGATGTCGAACTCCCGAATCCGGAACAGGTTTATATGAAGTACCCGCATGAATTATCCGGCGGTATGTTGCAACGCGCCATGATTGCCGCCGCCATCCTATCAAAACCAAAATTGCTGGTCTGTGATGAACCGACAACCGCTCTGGATGTGACCATTCAAGAACAAATCCTAGCACTTTTAAAAAAAATCAATCGCGATTACGGAACCGGTATTTTATTTATTTCTCATAACCTGCACGTTGTCCGGAAACTCTGTTCGAGGGTCGCGGTCATGTGTCAGGGGAAACTGGTCGAAGAGGGCGCGGTCGATGACGTGTTTTTCCATCCGAAAGAGGACTATACAAAACGGCTCATCGCGGCGATCCCAACCCGACGGAAGCGAGGGGAACCACGATGACACCTGTTTTGGAAATTAAGAACTTAAACAGTTTTTATGGAGGGAAGCGCGGTCTTTTTCATAAAAATTCCGCACAGCAAGTTTTGAAAAACGTCAATATGACACTGCACAGTGATGAGGTTTTGGGACTTGTCGGAGAAAGCGGAAGCGGGAAAAGTACCCTAGCAAAGGCAATTCTGGGTATGGTACGGGACTATGACGGTGAAATTATTCACCATACCAAACGTCCGCAAATGGTGTTCCAAGATCCCTATTCTTCCCTCAATCCGGCATTCTCTGTCGGTAGAATTTTAGAAGAACCTCTGCTCATTTATGGAAAATACAGTGCCGAAGAACGAAAACAACGTGTGCTTTCCATGCTGGAAGATGTGGGATTGGGCGAGGAATATTGGCATCGTCGTCCGCGTGAGTTGTCCGGCGGACAGAGACAACGTATTTCCATTGCGACCGCTATGATCGTAAGACCAAGGCTGCTCGTTTTGGATGAA
>JAVVSI010000173.1:0-3420 GCA_036654315.1 Evtepia sp.
CGCCCTTGGATCCTGAAATTTTTCTGAAGAAAAATTTAGTAAAGACTTTAATTGTTAAGCTTGCGGCGTAGTGCGCGTAGGAGGAAGTCCATGGAACGAATCAAGCCCCGAACCCTATCCGGGTTCATGGAACTATTACCAAAACAACAAGTGCAATTTGAACGAATGCTGGAAAGCCTACGCCGTACCTACGCCCTCTACGGCTTTACCCCACTCGATACCCCACTCATAGAAGCAACGGAAATCCTGCTCGCCAAAGGTGGCGGAGAAACCGAAAAACAAATCTATCGCTTCTCAAAAGGCGAGGCGGATCTCTCCCTGCGCTTCGATCTCACCGTCCCCCTTGCCAAATACGTTGCCCTCCATGCAGGCGAACTCACATTCCCATTCAGACGATTCCAAATTGGAAAAGTCTATCGCGGAGAACGTGCGCAACGCGGACGGTTTCGAGAGTTTTATCAGGCGGATATTGATATCATCGGGGACGGAAAACTGGATCTTTTAAATGAAGCCGAAATACCATCTATTATTTACCGTGCCTTTAGCGAACTGGGTTTAGAAAAGTTCTGTATTCGAGTGAATAACCGTAAAATTCTCACGGGATTTTATGATATGCTCGGACTCAATGCACGCGCAGGCGAAATCATGCGCACAGCGGATAAGCTGGACAAGATCGGAGCGGAAAAAGTAGAAGAACTTTTGATTGCCGACGGAGTCCCGCTTGCCTCGGCGCATGAGATTTTAGGTTTTATTGGAATCACAGGTTCCAATGAAGAGATTCTAACTGCACTCGAAAAATATCGCGGTAAAAATGAGACATTTGATTGCGGTTTGGACGAACTTCATACTGTGGTCAAGTACCTGACGGCATTTGGCGTAGCAGAGGATCACTTTGCAGTGGATCTGACCATTGCGCGTGGACTGGACTATTATACCGGTACGGTCTATGAAACCACAATGACAGATCATCCGGAAATCGGTTCGGTTTGTTCGGGCGGGCGATACGATAATTTAGCGGAATATTATACAGATCGAAAATTGCCGGGTGTCGGTATTTCGATTGGTCTGACACGTCTGTTTTATGTTCTGGGCGAACAGGGCTATCTCAATGATCAACTTGTGACGGCACCTGCCGACGTGCTGATTCTCCCTATGACGGACGATCTCAGTACTGCCATTTCGTTCGCAACACAATTACGGCAAAACGGAATCCGCAGTCAAATTTACGCCGAACAAAAAAAATTCAAGGCAAAAATGACTTACGCAGATAAACTGGGGATTCCCTATGTGGCGTTCATCGGCGAGGACGAAATCACAGGCGGCGTTGTGAAGATTAAAAGTCTGGCGACAGGGGAACAAGTGTCGCTTAGGCCGACAGATGCCTGCACAGAGATAAAAAAGGGATTGCCGACAGATGGGAAACCCATCAGAGAACCTGAAAAAAGAATTGAAGGATAAGACAACATACTATAAAGTTGTAAGTCTGTGGAGAATGGAGCTGTTCCAATGGATAATTTAAAGGGGTTTCATAGAAGTGGATACTGTGGGATTTGGCGGAGCGCACATATCGGACAAGAAGTGTCCGTTTGTGGCTGGGTACAACGTCAAAGGAATCTGGGTGGTCTGATTTTCGTTGATCTACGCGATCGGAGCGGTTTGTTGCAACTGGCATTTGACGAAGATACGGCGAAAGAGATTTTTGAAAAAGCGGCGACCTTACGGAGCGAATACGTCATTGCCGCACGCGGAATTTTACGCGAACGGGAATCGAAAAATCCCGAGTTACCAACCGGTGATTTGGAGTTAAACGTGTTGGAACTGCGCCTGCTGGCCAGATCGGAAACACCGCCGTTCGAAATCGTGGAGAATTCGGATGTCAACGATATGCTCCGCCTGCAATACCGTTATCTTGATCTACGCCGTCCGGATATGCAAAAAGCGATTGCAACGCGTCATAAAATCACAAAAATTGCCCGTGATTACTTTGACGAGCAGGGTTTTTATGAAATTGAAACGCCGATGTTGACAAAGTCAACACCGGAAGGTGCGCGCGATTATTTGGTACCATCTCGTGTTCATCCGGGCAAATTTTACGCCTTGCCTCAATCGCCACAGCAATATAAGCAGTTGCTTATGCTCTCCGGTTTCGATCGTTATATGCAAATTACACGTTGCTTCCGTGATGAAGATCTGCGTGCGGATCGTCAGCCGGAATTTACACAAATCGACCTTGAAATGTCTTTTGTAAATGAAGAAGATGTTATGCTCGTGCAGGAAGGCTTTTTGTCCCGCGTGTTTTTTGAAGTCCTGAATGTAGAGGTCAATGCACCATTCCGTCGTATGACATGGAGAGAGGCGATGGATCGTTTTGGCTCGGATAAACCGGATCTGCGTTTCGGATTTGAGCTGTGTGATATCTCTGATCTTGTGAAAGATTGCGGCTTTGGTGTCTTTAGCGGACCGATTGCGGCGGGCGGTACGGTACGGCTGATTAACTTGAATGGTCATGCTGCCGATTTCCCGCGTAAAAAGATTGATAAACTCGCCGATTTTGCAAAAACCTACCGCGCAAAAGGGGTTGCATGGGCGAGACTGTTGGATGGGAAAGTGACGTCCTCCTATCAGAAATTCCTAAGCGATGAAGAGAACGCTGCCATTATGGAACGCGCAAATGCGAAAGATGGCGACTTAATTTTGATTGTTGGGGATGAAAAAGAAGAAATTGTCTTTGCGGCATTGGGCGCATTGCGCTGTGAATGTGCCAAGCAGCTCGATCTGCTCAAACCGAACGACTTCCAATTCTTGTGGGTAACGGAGTTCCCCATGTTTGAGTTTTCGGAAGAAGAGGATCGCTATGTTGCAATGCATCACCCATTCACTGCACCGATGGACGAGGATGTCGAAAAGCTGGAGACGGATAAAAAGGGATGCCGTGCAAAGGCATATGATATCGTCCTGAACGGCACAGAGCTTGGCGGTGGTTCCATCCGCATCAACACGCCGGAGATGCAGGAGACGATGTTCCGCGCCTTGGGCTTCACGTATGACGACGCCATGGCACGCTTTGGACATTTGATTAAAGCGTTCGAGTATGGCGCACCCCCCCATGGCGGACTTGCCTATGGACTGGATCGACTGTGTATGCTGATGGCAGGCGCGGATTCCATTCGGGACGTGATTGCATTCCCGAAAGTGCAAAATGCCTCCGAGCCTATGACCCAGTGTCCGGCAGAGGTCGAGATAAAACAACTGGACGAATTAAAGTTGAGCCTACAGGGTTCATAATAATAAGAGACTGAGCCGGAAATGATGCAGACAGGAGAGTGAGGAATTTGAAATTAGCAGAAGCATTACAGGAACGTGCGGATCTCAATCGGCGCATTCAGCAGATAAAAAACAGACTTTCCAACAATGCCATTG
>JAVVSI010000174.1:0-2284 GCA_036654315.1 Evtepia sp.
ATCCCATTATCCTTTTGTCAAGCCTTTTTTTCATTTTCTTTGGTTTTTCTTTCCTGAGGGGGTTTTTTCCACTTGATCCTGCACCCTATACACTATATATATTGAAGCCCACAACACTATGACAATGATAGAATCGGAAGATCAATCGAAACTTTCACAGTTTATCCATATTAAAAGCATAGTTTTTTCATATTTTCTTGCTATTCTATTACCTGTGAGAGGCATCACTCACAACTTCATATTTAATGTTTTTTCTCTACTCTCTCTTTTTTCTAAAACTCTTTTTTCTCCTCTGCACATAGAAGAACCGACAACTGCGACTTGGTAAATCGCAGTTGTCGGTTCTTATTTTTGTTAAATTGAGATACGATGGAACACTTTTTTCCCCTTTTTCACTGTAATGCCGTCCTCACTGAGTTGTTCGCTTGTACAGGCAGCTGCGACATCCGTGACCTTGCTTCCATTGATCTCAACGCCACCCTGCTGAATCAGGCGGCGTGCTTCGCCCTTTGAGGGAACCAGTTTGGATTTCACCAAAAGATCAATGACGGAAATACATCCATCGGTCAAATCGGCAGCGCATAATTCGGTATGCGGCATATTTGCGGCGTCCCCGCCTGTCGTAAACAGGCTTTTCGCAGTTTCCTGTGCTTTGTTTGCCTCAACTTCGCCGTGAACCAGTGAGGTCAGTTCGAAGGCCAAAATCTCTTTGGCACGGTTCAACTGACTGCCTTCCCAGTCGGACATTTTCTCAATCTCTTCAATGGGCAGGAAAGTCAGCATACGAATACAATTCAAAACATCCGCATCCTCAATATTCCGCCAGTACTGATAAAATTCATAGGGCGATGTCTTTTCCGGATCCAGCCAGACTGCGCCACCCTGTGTTTTGCCCATTTTTTTACCATCCGAGGTGAGCAGTAGGGTAATCGTCATGGCGTGCGCATCTTTACCGAGTTTCCTGCGGATTAGTTCTGTACCTGCCAGCATATTCGACCACTGGTCGTTGCCACCAAATTGCATATTGCAACCGAGTGTTTGGAACAGGTGATAGAAATCATATGCCTGCATGATCATATAGTTGAATTCAAAAAAGCTCAGACCTTTTTCCATACGCTGTTTGTAACAATCGGCACGTAACATATTATTGACCGAGAAGCAGGCACCAACATCACGAAGCAATTCGATATAATTCAGATCCAAGAGCCAGTCGGCGTTATTGACCATCATGGCTTTGTCCTCACCGAAGTCGATGAAGCGTTCCATTTGCTTTTTAAAGCAATCACAGTTGTGTTGGATCATCTCTCTTGTCATCACCGTGCGCATATCGCTACGGCCGGAGGGATCTCCCACCATACCGGTTCCGCCACCGATGAGCGCAATGGGTCGATTGCCTGCCATTTGCAGACGTTTCATCAGGCAGAGAGCCATAAAGTGTCCAACGTGCAGAGAATCGGCGGTCGGGTCAAAGCCAATATAAAAAGTTGCTTTCCCCGCATTGATCAGTTCTTTGATTTCCGCTTCGTTTGTGACTTGGGCGATTAAGCCACGCGCCACGAGTTCGTCATAAAGAGTCATTGTAAAATCTCCTTCAAAAATGAAAATATTTGCGAAGCGAGACAAAAGACAAAACGCCCTCTGTCTCATCGACAGAGGGCGAAAAATTCGCGGTACCACCTCTATTTACCATGTCCTCACAGACATAGCCTCAAAGAGTAAAGCAATTTGCTCATACTCGGCGCGGTAACGGGCGCACCCGACACATTCCTACTACACATGGGTTCGGAAGGCTGCTCCGAGATGTATTCACAGAAAGACGCTCTCCCTCTTCCAGCAAACGAGGGTTCTCTATACAGCATCAACTTCGTTACTTTTTCTCATCATAGCGGTCACAATATTCAAGTGAGGCTGATTATAAGCTGTTTTTTCGAATTTGTCAACCGTTATAAATCAGAGAACCCCGGCGTTTATGATTACTTCGATTATGATAACGCTCAATAATAGCACGGTCATGCTCATTTGCCTCACCTGTGACAAGATACCGGTCAATTGCGGCATAGGTGACACCCATATCCTGTTCATCGGTCTGTCCCTCGAAGAGTCCTGCGGAGGGAGCTTTTTCGATAATGGCGGCAGGCGCATTGAGAAAACGGAGAAATTCGTAAATTTCGGTCACGGTCAAATCACCGATTGGATTCAGGTCGTAGGCACCGTCACCCCACTTTGTAAAATAACCCATGTGTATTTCACTGCGGTTACCCGTTCCGGCAACCAGACGATTCTC
>JAVVSI010000174.1:2294-3397 GCA_036654315.1 Evtepia sp.
CCGCCGCGATGGTATACAGCGTAATCATACGCAGACGGGGTGCAATATTTCCAATTGCGGGATCGGTCAGGCTTGTAGATTGAGAGAGGAGGTTCATCATAGATTCTTTTTGGTCGGTGAGATCAATCACGCGTGTTTTGATACCATATTGATCTGCGACTTCCCGACCGTCCTCCATATCAATCGTAAAATTCCGTTTGGAACTACAAGGTAAAATAATACCCTCGGTATTTTCGCAAGCTGCCTTGCACAAAATTCCAACCAAGGCGGAATCTTTCCCGCCGCTGTTCCCAAATAGGATACCATCGGCCTGTGCTTCAGCGAGCGCAGTTTGGATAAATGCAATTCTGTTTTTATATTCTTCGGCATAGTTTCTCATGTTGTGATTACGCTCCTTATTCTACCGTTACAGATTTGGCAAGATTTTTTGGTTTATCAATATCACAGCCGTTTGCTTTCGCGATATAATAGGCAAAAAGCTGCAGGGGAACAATCTCAGCAGAAGAAACAAAGAGGGATTCCGCACGCGGCACAAAAATGACATCATCCGCTTCTGCAAAAATCTTGCGATTGCCCTCCAAAGCAACGGCAAGCACGCGCGCTCCACGCGCCTTGACTTCTTTGATGTTGCTCATCATTTTGTCAAAAAGTCTTTCTTGGCAGGCAAGCGAGATTACAAGGCGATTGTCGTCAATCAGCGCAATGGTGCCATGTTTTAATTCACCGGCGGCGTAGGCTTCCGAGTGGATATATGAGATTTCCTTCAGTTTTAAGGAACCCTCCATACAAACGGCGTAATCGACATTTCTGCCAATGAAAAATACGTTGTCGTTTTTGTGATACTGTTCAGCGAGTTCCTGAATGTTTGGGTTCAAATCAATGGCGCGTTGAATCAGCGCGGGAAATTGCTGAATTTCTCCGACCAGTTCTTGATAGCGTGCATCGTCGATGCGTCCGAGACGTTTTGCGATATAGGTGGAGAGCAAGTCCAAAACGGCAACTTGCGTTGTATACCCTTTTGTGGTCGCGACTGCAATTTCAGGTCCTGCCCATGTATAAATGACATCGTCTGCCAGTTTTGAAATCGTACTGCCAACGACGTT
>JAVVSI010000175.1:0-3376 GCA_036654315.1 Evtepia sp.
TGCCATGGGTAGTTATTACTATTCCAGTATGCGTTATAGCTTGGAAGCCAAGGCGCGCGCCACGACAAGCTATTTTAGCAATTACAAAAATAAAAATGATTACCTCCAAGCTGCAAAAGAATACGTCGATACCTTTGAGGATAGCACCAAAATGGAGCTGCAATTTCTCACGGTATCCGGTTCTGTTCTCTATTCTTCCAACGGCCTTACGATCTCCGGCTCCGTACCCGGTACGCAGGATATCGCTGCCGCTGAATCCGCGAAGAAAATCGAAAGCTGGATGGGAACCCATGCGCAAACTTCCGAGCGTATCATGTCCGTCACCTCTCCTCTGCTCTACGGTGACAGCATCGTTGGTATGCTGCGATACGTCACCTCTTTGAAGTTGGTGGATCAGCAGATTATGGTTATCAGCCTAGTCGCTGTCGCGGTCGGGGTTGTTATTTTGATTTTGTTTTATCTTTCCAATATTTATTTTGTGCGATCTATCGTAGAACCGGTTTCCGATATTACCGGAATTGCCAAACGAATCGCTGCCGGTAGTTATGGAATTCAAGTGGAAAAGAAATTCGATGATGAAATCGGTGACCTGACCGATGCCATCAACGATATGTCGCGGCGTATCAAACACGCCGAACGAATCAAATCCGAATTCATCTCCTCTGTCTCCCACGAACTGCGTACCCCCCTCACCGCCATCAACGGCTGGGCGGAAACCATTGTCAACGGTGAAACACGAGATGTTGCAGATGTCCGAAAAGGTATGGGGATTATTTCGAGTGAAGCCCGCCGTTTGACGAAAATGGTGGAGGAGCTGCTTGAATTCTCAAGAATTGAGGACGGCAGATTTACACTCTGCATTGAGCCAATTGATATCAAGGCGGAACTTGAGGACGCTGTTTATACCTATAGCGAATTTTTCCGTACGGAGGGGATTTCCCTGCATCACACCGATTGTGAAGAGGAATTCCCACCTATCCCTGCAGACCCCGAACGTATGCGCCAAGTGTTCTGCAATCTACTCGATAACGCCGCCAAACACGGCGGTGCAGGCAAAAAAATTGATACCGCTATTGTCAAAGAGGGAAACGATATCGTCATTACCATCCGTGACTATGGTCCCGGTATCCCACCGGAAGAGCTTCCGCATGTAAAATATAAATTCTATAAGGGCAGTTCCACCGCGCGTGGCAGTGGAATTGGACTCGCTGTCTGCGAGGAAATCATCTCCCGCCACAATGGATCTTTGGATCTCGACAATGCACCGGACGGAGGATGCCTTGTCACCATTCGGCTCCCCGCTGTAACGAGCTAATCCCAATAAAAAAGGAGCGACTATGAAACCGGAAACCTGTTTTCGCACCACCATCGGAGGTCAGGCACTCATCGAAGGAATCATGATGCGCGGGCCGATCAAGCAAGCGGTTGTTGTCCGCAAACCCGATGGAGATACCATATCCCAAGTACAAGAACTGAAACTCATCAAAGACCGCCACCCAATTCTGGGTGTCCCGCTGATTCGCGGCTCTGTCAACTTTCTTGATTCCATGGTCAAAGGCGTCAAAGCCTTGATGTTTTCCGCTGATTTTTACCCGGAGGACGAGGAACCTTCCGAATCCAAATTTGACCTTTGGCTGGAGCGTGTATTCGGGAGCGAAAAAGCCATGAAATTTGTCATTGGGCTTGCCGTCTTATTTGGCATCTCATTTTCTGTCGGACTTTTTATCCTGCTTCCCACTTTTCTGGCAGGCTTTTTGACAAAAGCAATCGAAAGCACCATCGTCTGTAACTTAATTGAGGGTGCCATTCGTATCATAATCTTTATATTGTATCTTATATTTTGTTCGCGATTTAAAGATATGAAACGTGTCTTTAGCTATCACGGTGCAGAACATAAGACGATCTTCTGCTACGAAAAAGGACTTCCCCTCACCGTTGAGAATGCCCGCCGGCAAACCCGCTTTCACCCACGTTGCGGCACGAGCTTTCTGTTTGTGATTATGATCGTCTCTATTCTGATCTTTTCTGTCGTCAGCTGGAGCAACGTCTGGATTCGTATGGGTTTGCGACTGATCCTGTTGCCTGTCGTGGTCGGAATTACTTACGAAATCAATCGCTTCGTCGGGCGTCATGATAACGCATTGACTCGGATCGTTGCCGCACCGGGTCTTTGGATGCAACGCTTTACCACAAATGAACCCGACGATTCTATGCTTGAAGTCGCAATTGAAGCACTGGAATTGGTTTTGCCCGATCAAAAGGGTGCGGATCTTTGGTAAGACTCGGCACAAGCTGCGAAAGGAACGATTGAATGCCCTCTACCTATAACAATCTCTATCTGGATGCCCGCCGTGCAATACGGGACGCCGGAATCGATAACGCTCAGGTGGAAGCGCGGGAACTCATTTGCCATGCCGCTCGGAAAAGCAAAGAAGAATTTCTCCGTGATCTTCCTCTTTACGCGCCCTCTTACGTGGAACAAAACTTAATCAATCTCATTTCTCGCCGTCTGACAGGCGAACCGGTTGCCTATTTACTTGGGGAATGGGAATTTTACGGTCTCACTTTAGAGATTACGCCCGATGTACTCATACCCAGACCGGATACCGAACTTTTGGCGGAGCGCGCCATTATCATCGCCCAAACATTCGAGAACGGGGCGCGCATCCTTGATCTCTGCACCGGAAGCGGCTGTGTGGGTCTTGCAATTGCTGCGGAAGTACCGAACTGCCGTGTTGTTCTCGTTGACATCTCCCCCGCCGCCCTTGACCTGACAAAACGGAATATTCGCAAGACAAACCTCTGTTCCCGTGTCAATTGTCTCAGCGGGAATGCCTTGGATACCGCCGATGCCGCATTGGGGCATTTTGATCTCATCGTCTGCAATCCCCCCTATATCCCTTCCCATGTGATTCCAACCCTGGCTCCTTCCGTTCGAAATTTCGAGCCTACGCTTGCTTTAGACGGCGGTTTTGATGGCTTGGACTTCTATCGCTCTGTTTTATTACACTGGAGTACGGCACTGCGTCCGGGAGGTTGCCTTTTCTTTGAGGTTGGAATCGCACAGTCAGATCCTGTCGCCCGGCTCATGCTCGAATATGGCTATCAAAATGTACGCGCTTATCGCGATGCTGCCGGGATTCCTCGCGTTGTCGCCGCAGAGACACCCGAATCATTCAAAATTTAAACTCTGGAGGTTCTTACTTCATGGCAGAAAAGAAAAAAGCCGTCGCGCAGGCCGCCCCGGCTACCGATAAACAGCGCGCCCTTGAAACCGCAATGACCCAAATCGAACGTACCTTCGGCAAAGGTTCTATCATGCGTCTGGGGGAAAATACCGATGTCCGTGTCGAATCTATCCCAACAGGTTCCCTCT
>JAVVSI010000176.1:0-3371 GCA_036654315.1 Evtepia sp.
CTTTCCGATCGCGGACAAGCTCGCAGCCTCTCTCAACTTTTCAAGTGAAAACCCGCTCCGCTTAGAAGCCGGGCTGATCTTCGAACTCACGCATCATCTCGACAATGGACACGTTTTCCTCCCGCGTGCCAAATTACTGGAGGCTTCTGCCCGCCTGATGAATGTCGATCCTGCCGCGCTACCGGATCAACTCAATGCTTTAATCACACGCAAAATGATCGTTTTTGATCCCATTGCGGGCGAGGAAGCTTGTTACCTTACCAAACTTCATACAGCTGAGTGCTACGTCGCAAACCAATTGCTTCGCATGGCAGATCGCGTGCTGCTTCCACCACCCAATCAGGATGCTTTGATCGCAAAACTCCAGAAAGATCAGAATATCCACTACGCACCCTTACAAATTCAGGCCATTCAAACAGCAGCAACACGACAGCTTATGCTCCTCACCGGCGGACCCGGTACCGGGAAAACAACCTCTCTGCGCGGCGTTCTCGCGCTCTTCGACCAACTTGGTTTTCATACCGCTCTTGTCGCACCCACAGGGCGTGCCGCCAAAAGGCTTGCCGAAACCTGCGATGCAGAAGCTTCCACCATTCATCGCCTTTTGGAAACCCGATATGATCCAAAACAGAGTACCCTCGTTTTTTCACACAACGAACAAAATCCCATTGATGCCGATGCCGTAATCGTTGACGAAGTCTCTATGGTCGATTTACCACTCATGCACGCCCTCATCGCCGCACTCCCCAATGACTGCCGTATGATTCTTGTCGGAGATCCCAATCAGCTCCCCTCCGTCGGTCCCGGCAATCTGCTCTCCGATTTGCTCCGCTCGCAAAGACTGCCCACACTCTGTCTCACTGAAATATTTCGTCAGGCAGCTTCTTCCACAATCGTTCAAAATGCCTATCATGTCAATCATGGAGAAATCCCGCCCCTGACCAATTCCTCCGACAAAGATTGCTTTTTCCTCCGACGCATTGACCCAAACACCGCACTTGATACCATTGTGGATCTCTGTCTCAATCGACTGCCGAATAAACTCTCCATCCCCCCCGATCAAATTCAGGTGCTCTCTCCTACAAGACGGGGCATCACAGGAACCGCTTCTCTCAACCACGCACTCCAAGCAGCACTCAACCCACCCGCCATTGACAAACCCGAACGCGTATTTGGTTCACAACTTTTTCGACTGGGTGATCGTGTCATGCAAATTAAAAACAACTATGATCTCATCTGGGAAGATCATAGACACGCAGTCGGCGGTATGGGTGTTTTTAACGGAGATATCGGTCAAATTACAGAACTGGATTCCAAAGGCGGCATTTTAACCGTCGACTTCGATGGTCATCTTGCCGAATATCCACTCGATATTTGGAATCAGTTGGAACCCGCCTACGCAATCACCGTTCATAAATCCCAAGGCAGTGAATACCGCGCTGTCATTCTCTGTGTCACCGACGCCGCCCCGATGCTCCTCACCCGTAGCGTCCTGTATACTGCAATGACTCGCGCAAAAGCACTGCTCATCCTGGTCGGAGACGAACACATCGTTGCACGTATGACTGCCAGCGACCGTCAGCAAAGACGCTACAGCGGTCTGTCTGCGCGCTTGGCCGAAGAAAGGCGGTGACTCCTTGCCTTCACTGAAAAAATTCCTCGGCTCCTGTCTGGATCTCATTTTTCCACCGCACTGTGTTTACTGCGATGCCGTCTTGGATGCACCCCAACCCGACCCCTGCCCCCGATGCAGAGAAAAACTCGCTTGGATTCCGGAATCCCTTCCACCGCGTACCGGCAAAGCGTTTAGTGAATGTATCTCTGCCGCCTGGTACACAGGTGAAATGCGCGGCTCCATTCACCGCTTTAAATTCTCCGCGCAATCTTCCTACGCCGCCGCCTACGCAATCGTACTGGCACCCAGAATCCAACTGTACTTCTCCGATGCCTACGACCTTTTATCATGGGTTCCCGTCTCCCCCGCTACACTGAAAAAACGAGGCTATGATCAGGCGCGGCTACTTGCCGACGAAATCGCCTCTCGTCTCGGACAGGCTGCCGTTGGCACACTAATAAAATCCCGATCCAACGTCCCCCAGTCCACACTCTCCGATGCCACGTCTCGTCGTACCAACGTCATCGGTGTCTACTCTGTCGCTGATTCCGGCCTCATCGCCGGAAAACGAATCCTTCTCATTGATGATGTCATCACCACCGGCTCAACCCTTGAGGAAGCCGCTCAAACGCTCCTAAACTCCGGCGCAGTCGAAGTCATGACCGCAACCTTCTGTTGCGGAAAACCGGCTTCTATCCCAAAATAACTATCCATTAAAATAATTTTTGAGGTGTCATATATGTTCGCAAAAGATATTGGAATTGATCTCGGTACGGCTTCTGTCCTCGTTTTTGTCAAAGGAAAAGGCGTTGTACTACAAGAACCTTCCGTTGTCGCACTCGATAAACGCAACGGCAAGCTCTTGAAAGTCGGCGTGGATGCACAACGCATGCTCGGTCGTACGCCCGGTAACATCGTCGCCATCCGTCCCCTCCGCGAAGGCGTCATCTCTGACTACGAAATGACGGAACGGATGCTCCGTGAGTTTATTCGCAAAGTCTCTAACACCCGCGTTTTTAAACCCCGTGTCGTTATCTGTGTCCCCTCCGGGATCACAGAGGTCGAAGAACGCGCTGTGATTGATGCCGGAATTCAAGCCGGTGCCCGCCGCGTCTATCTCATCGAAGAACCTTTGGCCGCCGCCATTGGTGCCGGTATTGATATCACACAGCCCGATGGTCATATGGTCGTCGATATCGGCGGCGGAACCACGGATATTGCCGTCATTTCTCTTTCCGGTATCGTAGAATCCACGTCCATCAAAATCGCAGGCGACCAATTCGATGAAGCCATTGTCAAATACATCCGCCGCAAACACAACGTCCTCATTGGGGAACGTACTGCCGAAGAACTCAAATGTTCCATCGGTTGCGTTTTCCCAAGACCCGAAGAACTTACGGTCGAAATCAAAGGACGTTGCCTCTCTACCGGTCTGCCCCGCACATTTGCTGTCAGCTCCGGTGAAATGGTCGACGCATTTGAGGAAGTCTCATCCCGTATTCTGGAAGCGATCCACAGCGTCCTCGAACGCACACCGCCGGAACTCGTCGCCGATATCTCCAACAACGGTATCACTATGACCGGCGGCGGCAGTCTCATCTGGGGATTTGATAAGCTCATCGAATCCCATACCAGTATCGAAACCCATGTCGCCGAGGATGCCGTCTCTTGTGTCGCCTTCGGAACCGGAAAAACACTCGATGATCTAACCGATATGCAGGACGGTACAATGAATATTTCTCGTAGCAAACAAATG
>JAVVSI010000177.1:0-3366 GCA_036654315.1 Evtepia sp.
AAAAAATCGGTAACACTTTTCTCGTAAGAGAAAGGTGTGAAATGAAAAATTCACAGCAAAAGAGTCCCGACAGAAGCAATGTGCGCTATTCTGCGTCCGACAAACTCCGGGTGGTCAGGCTTTATCTCGAAGATGGGCATCAGTCCAAAGATATCGCCCAACAGTTCTACATTAGCAAAAGTTCTCTGCTAAAATGGGTAAAACAATACAAGGAATCCGGAGTGGCAGCGTTTACCGGATCGCCTCCCGTCAGCCATTTTTCCAATTCCGATCCGGTAAAAGCAATTCTTACCGAGCAAATTCTCGAGCACAAAGCCGCTCATCCGGAACATGGCGCACTGCGAATCAAACAGATTTTTCGCCGCCTCCTTGGACTTCCGGTGACCATCCATCAGGTTCGCCAGACGTTGGAAAATCATCCGGCGGCACTCCCGGTCTCCCCTAAAAAAGCCCGACAAAAACCCGCCCAGATCCGTTTTTTTGAGCGAAATTCCCCCAACGAACTCTGGCACGCCGATGTGATGTATTTTATCATGCCCAATCGTGAAAAAGTCTTCGTTATCGGTTATCTCGACGATTATTCTCGCTTCGTTGTCGGCATGGATATCTTTCATCGTCAGACCGTCGCCAACACGTTGGATCTGCTCAAAAAATCCTGTGGAGATTACACGTTTCCCAAGGAAATTCTCACCGATGGCGGGCGCCAATTCGTGAGCTGGACCGGGAACAATCAATTCGGGACCTATTTGCGCAATCATGAGATTAAGCACACGGTTTGCCGGGCGCATCATCCGCAAACCAACGGGAAAATGGAACGTTTTTGGCGAACATTGCGAATGGAATTTTTCGATAAAGCGAAAATTTCCACCTTCGACGATCTTCTGGAACAACTGCAATTGTATGTAAAGCATTACAATTTTCAGCGTCCTCACCAAGGGATCGGCGGCATGATGCCGGCGGATCGTTTCTTTGAAATCGAGACCGAAGTCAAAAAGCAAATGACGCAGTGCATTAGCGAAAACACGCTTGAACTTGCGCTCAAGGGAACGGTCAGGAACCCGTTTTTCATGGTCGGTCGCGTGGGGAATTCCAATGTGGCCATCATGGAACAGAAAGGGCGTATTTCGATGCAGATCGACGGAGTACCGCAGCAATCCGGTGATCCAATGACATTTGACCTGACCAAGAAAAATTCAACGCAACAATTTGACAAACAACAAACTATGGAGCATATTAATCATGGAAACAGCGAACGCAACACCAGCGGAAGTATCGGCAACACCGACGAAGAATGCAAAAGTGGAGTTGACGGCCAAGGAAAAATGTCAGGCGATTCTTTCGATCTGGGCGGAGAGAGCGTCGATCAGCGCGATCTGCCGGAAGTATTCGATGCAACGGCCTCAGGTGGAACGCTGGGAGGCATTGGCGCTGGAGGGGATGCTGCGGGCATTGGAGGTGCGTCCGAGGGGGCGGCAGGCGATGGATACACCGCAGACGGGGTTGTCGAGCCGGTTGGAGAAGCTTTTGGAGCGCAAATTCAATCCGCCGCCGAAAGCGCCGAAAATGAAGAGCGTACTGGAAGGAAAACCGGATCAGGCCGAGAAAAAGGTTCAGCGGGGACGGTCGCCCAAAGCGCCAGTCCATGGAGAGTAAACGGCAACTTTGACGATTTTTCGATCACCATATAAAAACCGGAATGGATTCGGCGGCAGGGTATCGCCGCCGGATCCCGGAAAGGATGCCATGCCCAAACAAAACGACCCCGATTACAAGCTCATGAAGCAACGTTTTGTCACCATCTACGAGGTGCATTCCGGCAAGTTGAGCGCCACGGAAGGCGCGGCACGCCTTGGTGTTTCCCGCAAAACCTTTTATGAGTATATGGAGGCGTTTCTGAACGCGGCCAATGCCGCCCTGACTCCCGGCGATCCTGGTCGTCCGAAATTAACCGAAGAGACGCTGCGCATTCGTGAGCTGGAAAAAGAAAAGCTCCGCTTGGAGGCAGAATTGGCTGAAATCAAAGCCATTTCCCAACTTCAGAGCCGAATTATCACCATCCGCGAAACCCAGTTAGCGGAACGCGAAAAAAAAAGACAGTGATGATCTCCCGGCGATTCAAGCCGTTTCCGAAACGAAAAAAGAGGCGGCCAATATTCCTTTGAAGAAACTCATTCTCGCGGGGCATTTTTCGCCGTCTACCTTTACGCGTTATCTTCACCGGGCGGAACTCGGACAGCCGTTGTGGGGGCCGCGCGGCAAGCCATGCGTGGTAACTGCGGAAGCGGACATGGTCAAAGCTATTCTCCAAACGCAGTGGCGCGGTCAACGTCACCGCATGCCGGGAACCGCTGCGGCGAAAGCGGAACTGCATTTATCGGAATCGGTATTGCAAACCTGTCGCAATGAGATTCGGGAGGAACTCAATCGCGGAATGGCGCAATCGTTGATTTCGGTGGAATATTGCGAACCGCATTTGATTTGGAGCATGGATATTTTTGAAAAGTGGCATCACGGGATCAAATTTCATGTGCTGCAAGTCATCGATCTGGGCAGTCGAATCAAGTTGGAGCCGCTGATTAAAGCGTGTGCGTTTACGGGCGATGAGATCGCAGAACACATCCATATGCTGATGCATTTTCATGACGCTCCGTTGTTTTTGAAGCGGGATAACGGAACAAATCTGAACAGCGGTTCCATCCTGGCTATTTTGAATTTATTCGGTGCCATTCCAGTAAACAGCCCGCCCTATTGTCCGCAATACAACGGCGTTATGGAGCGCAGTCAGGGCGAAACCAAACGATATTTGACCGTTCTGTGCAAGGATGAAACGAAGGACTTTGATCTTTTCAGTGCATGTGTTCATATGGCGATGATGCGGGCAAACGGTCGTAAGCGGAACGTATTGGAAGGACGAACCGCGCAGGAAGTCTGGGAAAAAGAGTATTTGCATTTTTCCAAACGCGAGCGGGAAGCAATCTATAACGAGCTCAAAATTCTAGCGGCAAAAATACTGGATGGATTTTCCGATATGCAGCGTAATGCCAAGGGCGCGGTGGAAAGCGCGTGGAGAAAGGCGGTACGAACCTACATGGAAGAGAAAGAATATATTCGACTTTATCGTGACGGCAAACCATTGAGAAATTCAGCAGTCTAATTCCGCATTCGCTCAGCCCTCTCGGGCTGTTCCGGCGCTTCCATGTTGCCTTTCTGCGAAAGCCAACATTACAGCGTCGGTCAATTTTAAATACATTTCGGATTCATCGTCTATTTTATTTGCAATAACAGATATTCAATGCTATTTTAGTATCGTTGGCAAAATTGCATACAACGGTGTATGTGATTGATTGCCAAATTATTAAATTGAGA
>JAVVSI010000178.1:0-3366 GCA_036654315.1 Evtepia sp.
CTTATGTGTTGCGCTCCACGTCTGCACCGGTGGTGACTTTACCATCGCGCCGTAGTTCGTTCTCCGGGCAACATCGTGGAGATTATTGTGCTGCATGATATCTTTATTTGTTCGATTCGTGTCGCTCTCCCTTCTTTCTTTGTATCAAAATATCCGCCATAGAAATTATTTATTTTCTTCGCTCCAATTGAGATTATCGAAAATATTTCCTGTTATCTCTGCACATAAAAGATTGTTTTCCTCCTCATTGTAATTCCAATATAGCTCCCATAATGAAATGAAATTATCGCAACCGCAAAAATGGGGACTATTGTCGCAACCGGTATATTCTTTGATTTTATTCTCAAATAAATCATAGTCTATTAAGTCGTTTGAAACAATTCCAAAAGATCCGCATTGCTTTATCACCTCAAAACTTTTTCCCCATATTTCTAAAATATCGTGCTCCCAAATATTACCAACTCCCGAGTATTCACACACGGTTTCAGGGGAAACTTCGTAATAATATTCCCCGTCTTTGACGATGTTGTGCGATGTTCTTATTTTTTGTTCTTCGTTTAGCATAAATTTTGAAGTGCTTTTATAGTAATCTCCATATACCCACCGTTCGTTATTCATTCCTCTGTACATGTAATTCATCCCTCCCTAAGCCAATCCATTTGTCCGCCCGTGCTTAACCCAATAATTGCCATAATTTCCATATTGGTAAATCGTGCCGTTAAGCATAGTTTCTATAATCACAGTCAGTACACCTTGATTATTATATCCGTTACTTTTTGCTATGTTCGTCACATCATCAAGCGACATTTCTTCTTCCATGAGACGACCGACTATGACTTTATCATCAAATACGATTGTGTATTTGTCCACATACATTTTTTTCTGGCTATCAATTCCTGTTGAAGAAATATTGTTCATTTGTTTTCTCTGTACTTCATTCTGTTTTTCAAGATTCACCATCATACCCCCTCCAAATGTTTTAATTTATCTTCCATTTTCTCTTAATTCTCTTTCTAATGCAGCTTTTCTCCTGTCTCTTTCTTCTAATGCAGAAATAGCCGTCTTGATTGCTTTTCCCAAGTCAGACTCCCAATCATCAAATCCACCCTGATATCTTCCATTTACCATTTTACATTCCTTAGGGACGTTGTTTTTTAAAATATCTGCCGCTTCCTTGTCGTTCATTAATACTTTCTCCTTCACTACATGTCGATATAATATATTGCAACAAAAAATCTACCAACTAAATATTAGTCAGTAGATTTTAAAATGTTTTCAAAATATTTATTTTCGCCATTTTTTCTGGCCTTTACCGCATCTTCAAACTGATCGTATCTTCCTAAATAAATTTTTTTTCGCTGAAACCGTATGGATGCCTGCCATTTATTTCTTGACTTATCCCAGTTCACCCCGACAACTCCGGTTTTATTGGCCTTGTTTGGTATACTTTTTATTTTTGAAATCTGGGTTCCCGATACAAATTCTTTTTTATCGCTTCCGGCACATCCTTTTCTCGACCTAGGCAGCCACACGATCTGGTTGTTCCGGACAGCAATGAATCTGTATCAACAATAACTTGTTTTCCGCAAGTGCAATCACATACCCACGCCGAGCGATAACATCTACCGCGTTTTTTACTTACCGGGCTTCTCGCAATAAGTCTACCAAATTCTCGGCCGGCTAAGTCATTTTTTATGGATTTTATATAACAGTCCTTACACGCATTGTACCTGCCAATATTCTGCGAATCAACAAGATAAATCTTCCCACAGCCTTGACATTCACACCTGTATTTTCCTGCCCCATCATAACTTAAAACCTTGACAAGCCCGAACTGATGCCCCTCTTTCTTTATTCGTCTTGGCATACCAAATTCTCCTTTTTATTTTCTCTGTTTATCTTATGTACATATTATATCATTAATTGCGTTGTATTATATGTTTTTTAGAAAAAATGGAGAACTTTTCTACTGACCGTTATTTAGTTTTCAATGTGCAAATATTACTCACTTAACTACCTGAAGTGTTAATTTTACCTACAAATCTTGGCACGAAATTGTTAAATTCTTCGGCAGTGAAATCATCTCTTACAATATTGTCTACAATTTCTAAAAATCATGTGAGAAGTTAAAGTCATCCGTGTTGTGCCAATCATCCAACTGCATATTAAATTTTAAATCTGCTCTTCCTACGTCCATCAGTCCGGCCAGCGTTTGACTTTGCTTCATCAATTTCATTATCGCCCTTGCTATAATTTTTACATATTTATTATGTTTTTCCATTTAATTACTCTCCTCTAATTCTTCCAAATTCTTCATTAATAAATCTGAAAATTCACAGCACCCTTTTTTATATCCGGTTGATTCGGAATATAATCGATCCACTTTCTTTCCGCATTCAACGTCATTGCGTTTAGATAAATCATCTCTCAATTTTTCTATAATATTTTCTATTTTTTCTTTTCTTTCCATTATTTTTTCCTCCAAGTTATCAGTTTAACTGTATTACAAAAGACCACCATAGCCATCCAAATTCAATGATTTTTTTGTCAACCAAATAGAAAATGGTAGGCGTTATCTTAAATACGTTTTTATTCTTACAAAAATCCCAATTCATAATTACCTCCTCTATGTGTAAATTTATGCAATCAAATCATGATATCTTTCTATCATCTTATCAATGTCCGACTTCCGAAAATGACACCAAAATCGTTCTCCGTCCGCACATTCTGCACATACTCCCACATCTAATACGTCACCCGAAAACATGGCTATTTTAGGTGCAATATCGGAAGAGTAACCGACCACTTTCATATCTTTCTCGACGCAATATTTTGCGATTTCGTATGGTGTTCCACATAACCATGCATTCCATATTTCGTGATATCCAATTTCATCATAATGCAACTTATTTTGTATTCCGCATAACGCTTCCTTTGCTTTTTCGCGATATTTGTCATTGAATTCATCGTCAGTTAATTCGATACAGAACATAGCGGATGAATCAATCTTTTTTTCATTACCTCCAAGATTAAACATTTCTACAGTAACATAGACAGTATTTATTGATTTTACAAATGCTGTAAACATTGAATGCCGTCCACCATCTTTTACTCCTTTAATTTTTTGTCCAACCTTTAAATTTCTATAGGTCACAAATTTTTCTTCCATGTTTTCCTTTCCTGACTAAATTCCGATTTACTGATTCATTTCTTGGTATGGCTCCGGTAGTGGCATCCATGCAATTACTTTTTTCTTCAATCTTGAAAAACCTTGATACCACTCACCGTCATGTGTCTGCATTGTCTCAGTCCACTTTTTTTCATCCTCTTCAATCGTAACATTTACATTATTTGAGGATTTTTCCC
>JAVVSI010000179.1:0-1063 GCA_036654315.1 Evtepia sp.
GAAACCACTACGACGCCTTTTTCTTCGGCATAGGTTACGGCCTTTAAAAGGTCATCAGACTGTGCCGCCACACCGAGGCTCATGTTAATCACGCGGCAGTGATAGACATCCACTGCGTCGTAAATGGCGGCACAAAGCACGTCCAGTCCGCCGTTTTTTGATACACCGGAGGGATAGAGGTCGTAGCATACGAGCGGGACAGCGACTGCTTCCGGACAGCTGCCTGTCATGCCCAAGGTCTGGGAACCCAGCATCATACCTGCCGTTGCGGTACCGTGTCCCACTTGATCTTGGGTATCGTTATTTGGGAAAATGTAGTTTTTCCCGACCGAAATTTGTCCCTCTGCAATGTATTTTGTAGCAATTCCGGTGTCAAGGAATGCCACTCGTATGGCTGGCTGTGTCACGGCTGCGGCGGGTATGGTCAGATAGCAGGCTAAGAGGAGCGCAATCACGGTTTTTCGCATTCAATTCATCTCCCAAGAATCCTCCATCCGTAGTGTACGGATGGAGGATTCTTTTTTTATTTCTTCGTTTCTATAATGGTTCGAATGAGTCTGGCAAACACAGCTGTTCCCTCTGCACGGGAGGCATTGTCGCGTGGTGCGGACAAATTACCGGGTCTGCCTTGAATGAGTCCGATGGAGTGACAGAGGTTCATATCATCCTTTGCCCAAGCGGAGATATCCTGTTCATCTGCAAACGTCCGGGGCTGGGTTTGACCCGGCAATTCATATTTGGCATAGCGTAGATAGCGGGCAAAGAGCGCGCACATTTGCTCTCTCGTCGTGAGGTCATCGGGGGCAAACATATCGTTGCTGTAGCCCTCCACGATGCCATTTTCGCTCGCCCAAGCCACTGCTTTTTCGTACCATATCCCCTTTGGCACATCCTTGAAGTCGGAAGCTGCCTTCGGTGCAGGGCAACCCACCATGCGGTGGAGTACGGTAACAAACATACCGCGTGTCATTGAGCCGTTCGGATCGAAGAGATGATTGCCGACCCCCTCAAAGAGATGACGCGCTGCGGAGAATCTGATCTGCTGTTCCGCCCAGATGCCTAT
>JAVVSI010000179.1:1073-3355 GCA_036654315.1 Evtepia sp.
CCGGATTGACGGTGTAGGCATACTGTGCATCCACAGGTGCCAAGAAGAACAGTTTCCCATCAAAGACTGCTGAGATGGGAACCAGCACGCGATTTCCGTTCTGATCCACATAGTATGGGACTATGGTATTGGGATCAGATCCGAATGGGATATCGAGTACACCGATTGTACCTGCCTTGACAATTCGGCTGCTGTCGCCGACCATTCCGCCGCCGGAGCCACCACTCCCGGGAAGTGCGAATGTGGCGGTGACTGTTACATTGCCGTCAGGCATAGTGAAAGTGAGTGGAGTGGCATTGAGGTTCCCGGCTGTTGCGCCAACCACAGTCCAGTGGGAGAATACATAGCCGGAATCTGGTACCGCATTGAGTGTCACAGTGTCACCGGGTTTATATTCCCCACCGCCAGTGACTTTGCCACCCAGCGTAGAGGAGATTGCAAGCGTAGCATTCCCTGTGGATGCGCCCACGGTTAGGCTGGCGGTTCGATACGCGCCGGTGGCCACTTCAAAGCGTCCGGTTACCATCGCCTGTGCGTGAGGATCGGCCGTCAAAACGCCATCGGAGCTGACTTGCACGTTGCCTTGGACTGCCTGACAGGTCCAGGATACCTGTTCCGGTGCCAGCGCGAATTTTGTGCCGTCTGTCCTGACACCCGCCAAAGAGAGCTGCTTTTTTGTCTCGCCCACAGGCAGGAGAGGAACATTGCCGTTATCAAGAATTTGTTTGTCAACCAATACCTGTACGGCGTTCAAATCTGCCAACCCGCCATGGGTGACTTGCACTTGCTTTGTAATGGAGTTACCTGCCGCATCTGCTGCCTTAATGACAAGCTGTCGGCTGGCGGCACTGTTGTAATCCGGAATAGCCACTGTGAAGCTGAACACACCCTCGGGCGTGATCGCTGCACCGCCCAGTTGTGTTACTGTTTGGAGTGCAGATCCGATGATCGTGCCGTCGGAGGTGATGGTAAAGCGGGTGTCGGCATCCGTCACGCCGGCGATCGTTACTTTACCGTCTTTTGTAAACATACCGCCATTGACAGGTTCCGTAAGCATGAGGCGCGGCGGCGCGGTGTCCACATCAAAGTATGTGGCCGCTTGGAACGTATCGCCTTGACTGTCTTTGCCAACCAGTGTCAGTGTATGTCTGCCATCGGGTATATTTTTCAGCGGAATTGACACCGTCTCTGTATTGGTAAACGTCCCCATCGGATTGTAAGCGATATCTTTTGCATCTTCGCTTAAGCCGGTGAGTTCGCTCGCATCGTCCAGCTTCCATGTTCCTGTAGCAGCTTCGCTGAGCGTTGCGGTAAAGGTGATGTCTTGGCTTGTGTAGGTATCCCGTTGCGTGGTGACGGACACCGCATCGGTAATCGGGTCGTTGTCTGTGTCACGCATGACTTGGTGTGAAATTTGCTCCGGAATTTTGTCTGCTTTAAATTCCACTGTTGGTGTGGTGCATGGGGGCAACGCGATAGCTTGGGTGAATTGTTCCGCACCATAGACCACGGAATCCGGTGCGCCGCTGCTGTCACTATCCACAGTCTGGTAGGGCTTGACACCGACTTTGTATACAGTGCCTGCGGTCAGACCGTGCATCACCGGGTTTCCATTTTCATCTTTGCTCTCGTAGCTGCCGCCAATCTGAAATACTGTGTCTGCATTGGCTGTTTTCTCGTGGGTTAAGCCCACGATCTCAGTGGGGCTGCCATCCTCGTGGTAGACGGTTGCCTGATAGCCTGTGGTCTTTGCATCGTTTGTTTCTGGCACAGTAACGGTATATTCCAAATTGCCGCTGGGTGCCATACTCACGGTGCAGGATGCAGGCGTATAAGTGTTCACGTGTTTGATTGTTGTGTCGCTGTAGCGGGTTCCGTTGATCTCGTCGGTTTTGGAATAGACCGTACGGATATAATAGTCACCGGAGGGCAAGTTCGCCGGGAGGGCGACCGTTGCGTTACCTGCTGTGATTTCGCTTGGTTCCGTCAATGCCTTCAAAAGTACTGCATCCTGCGTTTTGTCGGGATCATTGGAGGGGGTCAGATAGAAGCTGAGCTGATCCAGCTCGTTCAAATCGCTGCCGCTCCAATTCAAGTTAAGATCGTTGTTCAAGACGGTGCCGGATACAGTCGCCACTTCCGGTGGCGTGTCTACATTGTACAGCACTACGTCTGCCTTAGACTCTCCGGTAGAAATGTACCAGTCCTTGTTGTAATCCTCTTGTTTGGTCACTGTAAAGGCGAGAATAGCCTTTTTCGTTGTCTCATCATAGCTGACGTTG
>JAVVSI010000180.1:0-3351 GCA_036654315.1 Evtepia sp.
CACTACCCTCTGCTCAAAAAAATCATCGGTACCCAAATGGGAGAACAGGTCACTTTAATTGACACCGGGGAAGAATGTGCGCGCAGTGTTGCAAATCTCTTGGCGAAACAGGAACTACTCGCGCCACCCGAACGCGAACATGGAAAACTTCTATACTATGTCAGTGATGCACCGGCCGGTTTTGCAAGACTTGCTTCCCTGTTTTTAGGGGAAGATATTGAGGACTCCGTCGAACAGGTGGATATTGATCGCTTTTGACACAACACGTTATACCGGCAACGCATATTAAATATTCAGTTTTTACTTTACAAAAATGACAATTTTCGATATAATAATCTGCCATTTATAAAATGTATCAACAAAAAGGAATCACTATGAACGAACAAGCTATTATATCTATAAAAGGAACACAATGGGGTGCAGATGGTCAGCCGGATGTCATCGAATTTGTGACACAAGGTAGTTTTTTTGCCGACCCCTCCGGCACCTACCTCCTCTCCTACCCCGAAACCGAACTCACAGGTCTTGAGGGTACCACAACTACATTTTCGATCCAAGGTGATCGTGTGACCCTCTCTCGCAGTGGAGCCTTAGACTCCGAAATGATCTTGGAAGAAGGTCAAAAGCACATCTCCCTCTATAACACACCCTACGGCGGCTTTACGCTGGGTGTCACCGCTCAGTGTGTGCGAACCGCACTGTCCAAAGACGGCGGGGAACTGGATCTTCAATACTCTGTCGAACTCGAGGACACCCCCATCGGTAACAATATGTTCGAAATCAAAATACGCAGACCCGCCCTCCGCGCGGAATAAGCAAACCAATCAAGGATGAGTGAAAGGTAAGATAACAATATGGCAAATCTAATTCAATACGCCAAAGATGAAGTGGCTAAACTAACGCATAATGCCTATCTACAGGCAGCAGCAGCAGGTGTTTTACCGTCGGGGGTTTCTATCAACGCCTCGATTGACATTCCCAAGGATACAAATCATGGCGATTATGCCAGTTCTTTCGCCCTCGCCGGTTCCAAACTCATGAAGATGCCACCGCGTAAAATTGCGGAAATCATGATACAGTATATACCTTTAGAGAACAGCTGCTTCGATCATGTGGAAATTGCCGGACCCGGCTTTTTGAATTTTAAACTGGGTTCGCGCTGGTATGGCAATGTCTTAAACACAATTGAAGCGGAAGGTGAAAACTACGGCGCAACCGATCAAGGAAAAGGTCAACGCGTTATGGTCGAATTCGTATCCGCAAACCCTACCGGCACTATGACCATCGGAAACGCACGCGGTGGCGTACTCGGTGATTCCACTGCCGCCGTCTTGGAACGCGCCGGATATCAGGTTTGGCGTGAATTTTACGTCAACGATGCGGGAAATCAAGTCGATAAATTCGCGCTCTCCTTAGAAGCACGTTATCTCCAATTACTGCAAGGAGAAGAGTCCATTGTGTTCCCTGAGGACGGATACCACGGCGAAGATATTAAAAAACTCGCCCGTCAGTTTTATGAAGATTACGGCGACAGTTATCTCACCGTCGAACCAAACGAACGCCGAGCTTTTATGAAAAAATTCGGTCTGGAATACAATATCTCAAAAATGCAGTCCGATTTGGAGCGTTACGGTATCGTTTATGATCAGTGGTTCCCCGAATCTACCCTCCATGAAAGTGGCTACGTCGATGAAACCATTGACCTTTTAGAGCAATCGGGCTATACCTACGAAAAAGATGGCGCGCTTTGGTTCAAAGTGACTGCACTTGGCGGCGAAAAAGACGAGGTACTACGCCGTACCGGTGGCGGATATACTTACTTTGCGGTCGATATCGCCTATCACCGTAATAAATTCGAAGTGCGTAAATTCGATAAAGTCATTGACGTTTTGGGTGCCGACCATCACGGCCATGCCCTCCGATTCAAGGCCGGTATCACAGCACTCGGGATTGACAACAGCCGCTTGGACTTTTTGATTATGCAGCTTGTTCAGCTTTTGCAGGACGGAAAAGAAGTCAAAGTTTCAAAACGAAGCGGAAAATCTATCACACTCTCCGACTTGTTGGATGAAATTTCAGTGGATGCCGCACGCTTTGCCTTTAACGCAAAACCAAACAATCATCTCATCTTTGATCTGGATTTGGCCATTCGACAGGACAGCGAAAACCCCGTCTACTATGTCCAATACGCACACGCGCGCATTTGTTCCCTTTTGGACAGGCTCTCCAAAGAAGGCTACTTCGTCCTCCCTGCCGCCCAAATCAATGCAGCCCTTCTCTCCTCCGAAGAAGAACGCGCCCTGATCAAATGTCTCGCACAACTGCCGGAAGAAATCTTTGCGGCGGCGCGTGACTACGATCCCTCACGTATCAACCGCTATCTCATTCAGCTCGCAGGCGAGTTCCACCGCTTTTACAGCAGCCAACATATCAAAGGCGAGGAACGTGATCTCTTAGAAGCTCGCCTCAAACTCGCTGACAGCGTTCGCTCCGTTTTGGCCAATTGCCTCCAACTACTGGGCATCTCAGCACCGGAAAAAATGTAACTTCACTACAATCACAAAAACGCTACAACGCAAAAAAATGCATTGTAGCGTTTTTGTGATCAATACTGCGCTCCCTTTGCGCACAGGGTATTTCACTTCGTTCCGAAAATACGATCACCGGCATCTCCCAAACCGGGGACAATATAACTGTCCTCATTGAGGGTATCGTCGAGTGCGGCACAGTAGAGTTCAATATCCGGATGATCTGTCGTCACACGCGCAATTCCCTCAGGTGCCGCAATAATATTCATCAATTTGATCTGCTTTACGCCCGCCTCTTTTAAGTACCCTATGGCAGCGGACGCAGAACCACCCGTTGCGAGCATAGGATCCAGCAAAATGACTTCGCGCTCCGCAATATCGGTCGGAAACTTACAATAATATTTCACCGGTTGGCAGGTTTCCGGATCCCGAAATAAACCGATATGCCCAATTTTAACTGAGGGGATCAAGGCCAAAATACCATCTACCATACCCAAACCGGCACGAAGAATCGGGACAATGGCTAGTTTCTTGCCTGTTATGCTTTTTGATTTTGTCACCGTAATCGGCGTTTCAATCTCGATCTCTTCCATCGGAAGATCACGCGTCGCCTCATAACACATTAAAGTCGAAATTTCGGAGACAACTTCTCGAAATTCCTTGACTCCGGTTGCTTTATCTCTTAAAATAGTCACTTTGTGTTGCAGAAGCGGATGATCTAAAATATGTACCATAAAAACTCCCTTATTTTAATTGTCGGATCGACCACGCAGTTCTCGTTCCGCTTGCGATAGTCGATGGTAGATGGGGAGTAAACTCGCAC
>JAVVSI010000181.1:0-3314 GCA_036654315.1 Evtepia sp.
GCAGCGGACTGAGACCCTAAACGGAATTTGTTTTTTAAAATTTCGAAAAAAGTGTTGACAAACGGGGCGATTTACGGTATAGTAATATTCGTTCCGTGAGGACGATTAGCTCAGCTGGTATGAGCATCCGCTTGACGTGCGGAGGGTCACAGGTTCAAGTCCTGTATCGTCCACCAAATAACCCTTAGACGAATGTAAAAGTTCGTCTAAGGGTATTTTTTTGTCTGAATACAGTCCAATGGTGCGGTGGATCAGAATTTTAAGTTGACGCGCGCGGCAGATATCATTATAATAAGGGAATCATGAAACGCAGAAGTCGTAGTGGGCTTCGATAAGGAGAACAAATGTATTTAAGTCAAGACTGGCTGATGCGTCAGATTCAAATGCTGGGCATTGCCATAGCGCAGTTACTGTTCGGAAAAGACAGCGTGACCTACGAAATCGAGGACGAAAAAAATCTAACAAAAACCGATTTAATTTACAGGCGACTACGAGAACTGATCGCGGAGCGGTCGCTTTGCGCGGCAGAAAATCTGTTGTATGCAGAAATGGATACAGAAAATCGGGACTATTTGCAGATGGCAGTTGATTTTTACCTATCCCTCAACGGGTTAACGGATCAAGAATTGGATGCCGCCGATTTTTCAAGAGAGGAAGTAGAGAGTGGACTGCGAGATGTGATGAAACAGTTTGATATCTCAATCCCGGGCATCTAAAAACAGCGTGGAAAGTGATTGACTTTTTTGGGAAGATATAAATTTGTGTAAAAATTGTATACTTTTCGATTGCACAGTGCTATACTATGTTCTGTGCGTCCCTTTTACTGTTCGCATCATTTGTGGATCAGTTCCGATACCCTTGTCGGGTATCTTTACATTTTTTTACATCCTAAAGGAGTCTCTTCATGCCAGAAAAACTAAAAATCATTGCCCTCGGTGGGCTCAACGAAATCGGG
The DNA here is from genome assembly GCA_036654315.1 of Evtepia sp. GTDB lineage: Bacteria > Bacillota > Clostridia > Oscillospirales > Oscillospiraceae > Evtepia. Next base: position 956 of record JAVVSI010000181.1, read on the forward strand.
AAGAATTTGACCGTCTATGAATACGCTGACGATATTGTCATCGTAGATGCCGGTATGGGCTTCCCCGACGACGATATGTACGGTATCGACGTTGTGATTCCCGATATCAGCTATCTGATTAAGAATCAAAGTAAAATCCGTGCCATTTTCCTGACGCACGGTCACGAAGACCACATCGGCGCGCTTCCTTATGTGATGCGTGCCATCAATCCTCCCATCTATGCCACGCGTATGACTGCCGGACTGGTCGGCATTAAGCTGGAGGAGCATCGTCTGCTTGACAAGGTAAAAATGATTACCTGTGAAGCCGGTGAAATCATTCAGGCGGGTGCATTCTCCGTCGAATTTATCCACGCAAACCATTCCATTGCCGATGCCGTGTGTTTTGCCATCAAATGTCCTGTAGGGACTGTTATTCAGACCGGTGACTTTAAAATTGATCCCACACCGATCAAGGGCAAGATGATGGATCTGACCAGATTAGGACAGCTCGGGAAAGAGGGTGTCCTCGCCCTTTTGCCGGACTCCACCAATGTCGAACGTCCCGGCTATACCAGAAGTGAACGCAGTGTTGGGAATAGCTTTGATGGCCTCTTTAAGGGTTGTCAGGAACGAATCATTGTTACAACCTTTGCGTCCAACGTAGATCGTATCCAGCAGGTGATCAATGTTGCCGCTCGTTATGGAAGAAAAGTTGCCATTACCGGTCGGAGTATGGAAAATTCCATGCGTGTTTCGACGGAACTCGGCTATACCGAAATTCCACCCGGTATTCTGGTTGACGTGAATCAAATCAATTCACTGCCGAAAGAAAAAGTTTGTATTATCACAACGGGCAGCCAAGGTGAAACCATGTCCGCACTCTCCCGCATGGCCTTGTCCACACATCGTCAGGTTGATATTCAAGCTGGGGATCGTATCATCATTTCGGCCTCTGCCATTCCCGGCAACGAAAACGCAGTCGGGAACGTCATCAACGAATTGTATCGTAAAGATGCGGAAGTTGTGAATGAGCGCGCGGGAGAACTGCACGTATCGGGTCATGCCTGTCAGGAAGAACTGAAAATCATCCATGCGCTTGTGCGCCCCCATTTTGTGATTCCCGTCCATGGTGAACAGCGTCATTTGAAAACCCATGCCAAATTGGCGCGTGAAATCGGGACACCCCCGGAAAACATTATCATCAGTGATATTGGTCGCGTGATTGAATTGACTGCTGATACCGCAGTTTTGGCGGGTACAGTCCCATCCGGCCGCGTTTTTGTAGACGGCTATGGTGTAGGGGATGTCGGTTCTGTTGTGCTTCGGGATAGGAAGCATCTCGCACAGGATGGAATGATTGTTGTTGTTGTCTCTCTTTCGGGGGAAGATGGATCTTTGGTTTCCGGTCCCGATATTATTACACGCGGCTTTGTCTATGTCAAAGAGTCGGAAGGATTATTGGAAGAATTACGCGATGTTGCGATGGAGGCTTTGGATTCCTGTTCTGCCCGTAATGTAGCGGATTGGACGGCGATTAAGGCAGTGATTAAATCTCAGCTTTCCACCTATCTTTACAAAAAAACGAAGCGTAATCCCATGATCCTACCCGTTATTATGGAAGTCTGAGGAAGGTATTGCAACGATGATTGATGGCATTTTAAAATTTAACAAACAATTTGTTGAAAAGAAAGACTATGAACCTTTTTTGACAAGTAAATACCCCAATAAAAAACTTGCCATTTTGTCTTGTATGGATACGCGCTTAACAGCACTGCTCCCTGCCGCCTTGGGACTCAAAAACGGAGATGCCAAAATCATAAAAAACGCAGGTGCCGTGATTGCGCATCCCTTTGGGTCTGTGGTTCGGAGTCTGTTGATTGCGATCTTTGAACTGGGTGTTACGCAGATTATGGTCGTGGGTCATACCGACTGCGGTGTGCAACACGTAGATCCCGATACGATGATTGCACATATGGTATCCCGTGGGATATCAAAAGAGACGATTGATATGGTTCAGTATTGCGGTGTCGATTTCCATCAATGGCTTTCCGGTTTTGATTGTGTGGAAAATTCGGTGTTTAGTACGATTGATTTTCTCGCCTCTCATCCATTGATTCCAAAAAATGTATCACTTTACGGCTATATTATGGATTCGGAAACCGGTGCATTGACCGAAGTTCATAAAGTGGTTCGCCCCGAAAACTAAAAAAATCCGCCTTGACAAAGACGGAGCTTTGGGATATAATCCGAAAAGAAAGGCGCACTGCCACAGCGGTTCGCCCCTTATCGAATTAACATGGTGACTGGCATTCGCGAATCACGTTAACCGTTCGGGTCCTCACCGAGCGGTTAACACGCCTTTATAGTGAATGCTAAG
>JAVVSI010000182.1:0-3304 GCA_036654315.1 Evtepia sp.
CGGAAACAGTGTATGTATTTCTTCACAAGTTGGTTGCCGTATGGGCTGTGCGTTCTGTGCCTCCACGCTGGGCGGGAAGGTACGAGATTTAACGGCGGCGGAGATGCTGGATCAAGTTTTGTTCACACAAATAGATGCAGGGGAACCGATTTCGAATATTGTTTTAATGGGCATAGGGGAGCCGCTGGACAACTATGATGCGGTTATGAAATTTTTAAAACTGGTGAATCATCCAAATGGACTCAATATAGGAATGCGGCATATTTCGCTCTCGACTTGTGGCATGATCCATGAAATAGATCGTCTTTCCAAAGAAAAACTCCAAATTACGCTATCCGTTTCGTTGCACGCAGCGGATGATCAGACGAGAAATGAGCTTATGCCTGTCAATCGCGCGACGGGCATTGGGCCTCTCCTGCTGGCATGTGAGCGGTACTTTCAAAAAACGGGCAGACGCATTTCGTATGAATATGCAATGATCGAAGGTGTAAACGATTCCATGGAAGCAGCGGATCTCCTCGCGACGCGTTTAAAGGGGACAGGGGCACATGTGAATCTGATTCCATTGAATCACGTAGAAGAAAGCAAACTGAAACCCAGTGCAGGCGTGTCGGCATTTCAAAAGAGGCTGGAAACACGTGGGATCACCGTGACGGTGCGCCGACGATTGGGAAGTGATATAGACGCATCTTGCGGTCAGTTAAGGCGAAAAAATCAGAACGTGGCCACAGATGACAAGAGGGGGTAAAATCCATGATTTCCGTATGGGGTATGACAGACAAGGGCATGGTACGAAAACATAATCAAGATGCTTGTAGCTTCGAACTCATAGGAGAGCAGGATGCTTGGGGTGTTGTCTGTGATGGAATGGGCGGCGCGAAAGCAGGAGATATCGCGAGTCGTATGGCGGTTGAGATTTTTGAAAAGTATGTGCGGGAGCATGGGGTCAGCGAAACGATGGAAGAAAATGCAACTGTGTTACGGATGGCTTCGGAAGAAGCAAATGGCGAGATTTTCAAGCGAGCAAGTGACGATTTTGATTGCCACGGCATGGGGACCACTTTGGTTGGATTGATGATTCATGATGACCAAGTGACGGTTGCAAACGTAGGGGACAGCCGCGCCTATTCCGTATCAAAGGGAGAAATCAAGCGGATTACGCGGGATCATTCCGTGGTAGAAGATTTGGTTCAAAAAGGGGAGTTGACGCCGGATGAAGCACGGGTTCACCCACAAAAGAATTTAATTACACGGGCAATTGGTACTGCGATGCTGGTGCGTACCGATTTGTACCATATCACATTACACACAGGGGATGCCCTGCTTCTGTGTTCTGATGGGCTCATTAACGAGGTCACGGAAGAGGAGATTCAAGATATTTTGACGCATGAACAAGAGCCGAAATCCTGCTGCCAATACCTGATCAGCCTTGCCCTCGCTCGCGGTGCGCAAGACAATGTAACGGCTGTGATCTTTCGCACTTAAACCCCATCTGTTGCAAAATCGCTGGGAAGTGGGCGAGGTTTGTGAACAGAAGAAATGAAGGAGGGTATTTACCATGGATCAATATATAGGTAAATTACTCGATAACCGATATGAATTGTTGGAAGTCATTGGTGTTGGCGGTATGGCTGTGGTATATAAAGCCTATTGTCATCGACTGCATAGATTCGTTGCGCTTAAAATGCTGAAAAAGGATCTGGCGGCCGATGAAGAATTTCGCCGTCGCTTTCATGATGAAGCAAAAGCAGTTGCGATGCTTTCACATCCTAATATCGTTTCCGTCTATGACGTCAGTAGCAGTGATGATCAAGATTATATTGTGATGGAGCTTATCGATGGTATTACCTTAAAGCAGTACATGAGGACAAAAGATGATATTCTTAGTTGGCGCGAATCCCTGCATTTTATTACGCAAATTGTGAGAGCCTTAGGACATGCACATGGCCGAGGTATTATCCATCGGGATATCAAGCCGCAAAATATAATGGTTTTGCGGGACGGCAGTGTCAAAGTCGCTGATTTTGGAATTGCGCGTGTGATTTCAGCGGCACAAAATACACTTACGCAAGAAGCCTTAGGTTCTGTTCATTATATTTCCCCGGAGCAAGCCAAGGGAGGACATATTGATACGCGTGCAGATCTCTATTCAGCCGGTGTTGTTTTGTATGAGATGCTGACCGGTCGTCTGCCGTTTGAAGGTGATTCCCCTGTATCTGTGGCCATTCAGCATATCAGTGCCACGCCGCTTTCGCCTCGGGAATTGAATCCAGAGATTCCGGAAAGTCTGGAAGCGATCACCCTGCGTGCAATGGCACCGAAATTGGAAAGACGTTACGCGAGTGCGGAAGAAATGCTTCATGATCTGGAAGAATTTCGAAAGAACCCGAATATAGATCTGGAATATGATACCAGGGATTATCCCCTAGATCCGGACGAACCAACGCAGATACTTGACAGTACCGGAAGCTTGGGCTTACGCCGCAAGGAGTTGGAGCGAAGTGGCCGCCTTTCGGGAACGGATCCGGGCATACGTGCTGCACGCGCAGAGTCAGGCATGCGTGAGTCATCGCAACAGAAGAGAGTACGCTTCAATCCGATTATTGCAGTTGTTTCTCTCTTTGTGATTGGAGTGGCCTGCTTTCTATGGATCTTTTTCTTTAGTGGATTTTTCAAAGAGGCACCTGAATATACTGTTCCCAATATGATTGGAAAGACGCTTTCCGAGATTCACGCTGATCCGGAAATTGCCGATATCTTTACGATTAAAGAGGTCGGAACCGCGAAAAGTGAAAAATATCCGGAGGGAACGATTATAAAGCAAGATCCCGATATGGGTGCGATGCTAAAAGGTGAAAAGCCGACGATTTCCGTGACAGTGAGCAGTGGGAAAGATCATGTGATGATGATTGACGTCGCAAATTATGCCTATCGTGACGCACTGGTTGCTTTGGAAAACATGGGACTGAAGGTGGCAACACCGGAATATGAGTCGGATGATAAAGTGACAAAGGGGAATGTTATTTCCTTTACGCCTTTAGAGGGAACGCAAATGACGCCGGGTGACACGGTGAATCTTGTTGTGAGTAAGGGACCGGAAGTAAAATATGTTACAGTACTTTCTTTTGAGAATAAGACGATTGAAGAAGCGAGAAAAATGATCACAGACTCGAATTTGAAATCGGTGACAACAGAAATCGAGTCGGATAAGCCAAAAGGAACGGTCATTTATCAAAATATCACAGCCGGTACTGAAGTGGAAGCAGGTACGTCTATTACGCTCCAAGTGAGTAAAGGTCCCCCG
>JAVVSI010000183.1:0-3274 GCA_036654315.1 Evtepia sp.
TATCAGGAAGAACCCCTCGATGCCGGAAAAACATCCCTGCGCTCAGAAGCACTCATTCGACAGGCATACGAACTCTTCGAACGCTATACCGAATTGTCTTCAAAAGTACCGGAGGATGCACTTCTCAGTATTATGTCAAGTGAAAATCCGGGCTATATTGCGGATTTTATCGCTCAAAATGTTGTGATGCGTGTGCTTGACAAACAAGCCATTTTATCGGAAATCAATCCGGTTTCTCGTTTAAATAAACTCATTCGAATCCTTCGCCGCGAAGTCGATATTTTGGAAATGGAACAGGATATCCAAGCAAAAGTACAGGATAGCCTCAGCCAAACACACCGCGATATGGTTCTGCGGGAACAAGCCAGAGTGATCCAAAATGAACTGGGCGACGATGATGACGAAATTGAAGAATATCGCAAAAAAATTCATGCCGCAAAACTTCCCGAGGAAGTGGAAAAGAAATTATTCAAAGAAGTTTCTCATTTGGAAAAACAGCCCTTCGGTTCTGCGGAAGGATCCGTATTGCGGAATTATTTAGATGTCTGTCTCGAACTGCCTTGGCAAAAAAAATCCCATGAACGAGTCAACGTCGAAGCAGCACGCAAAATCCTCAATGCAGAACACTTCGGCTTGGAAAAAATCAAAGAGAGAATTTTGGAATTCTTGGCGGTGAAACAACTCGCACCAGATTTGAAAGGGCAGATACTCTGCCTTGTCGGACCGCCCGGTGTCGGAAAAACTTCCATCGCTATGTCGGTCGCACACGCACTCAATCGGAAATTGGCGCGTATTTCGCTGGGCGGTGTTCACGATGAGGCGGATATTCGCGGACATCGAAAAACATATATCGGTGCCATGCCCGGTCGTATTATCAATGCAGTCAAACAATCAGGCACCAAAAATCCCTTGATGCTTTTGGACGAAATTGATAAAATCGGGCGCGATCAACGCGGCGATCCCGCCGATGCACTCTTAGAAGTCTTGGATGCAGAACAAAATAGTGAATTCAGAGATCATTTTATCGAACTGCCTTTCGATCTCTCAGAGGTGATCTTTATCACCACCGCAAACACAACCGAAACCATTCCACGCCCCCTTCTCGATCGTATGGAAGTCATTGAACTTTCCAGTTACACCGATGAGGAAAAACTTCAAATCGCAAAACAACACCTTTTGAAAAAAGAAATGAAGCGACACGGTTTAACCAAAAAACAGTTGCAACTCACCGATGACGCAATACGAGAAGTGATCGTCTCCTACACCCGTGAATCCGGCGTGCGTATTCTGGAACGTGAACTCGCTTCACTCTGTAGAAAAGTCGCGATGCGTATTGTTTCGGAAGATGTAAAGTCTGTCCGTATAAACGGTGACGAAATTGAGCAATATCTTGGAATCCGTAAATATCACCCGGATAGAATTTCGAAAGAAAATCAAGTCGGCGTGGTCAATGGACTCGCTTGGACGAGTGTCGGCGGGACAATGCTGGAAGCCGAAGCCAATGTTGTGCCGGGTAGCGGAAAAATCGAACTCACCGGAAATCTTGGCGATGTCATGAAAGAGTCTGCCCGTACCGCGTTTAGCTATATACGCAGTCGCGCCCAACAACTTGGCATTTCTGCTAATTTCTATAAAGAGTGCGATATCCATGTTCATTTTCCAGAAGGTGCCGTACCCAAAGACGGCCCATCTGCCGGTGTAACCATTGCTGTCGCTATGGTTTCCGCACTCACCAATGCACCTGTCAAACGTGAAATTGCAATGACAGGCGAGATTTCTCTGCGCGGTCGTGTTTTGCCCATTGGTGGTCTGCGTGAAAAATCTATGGCTGCATTGAGAAATGGGATTCATACCGTGATTATCCCAGCCGATAATCAATCCGATTTGGAAGAAATAGATCAGACGGTTCGGAATGCCATCCACTTTATCCCCGTGGAACATGCGGATGAGGTTTTGGCCTATGCCTTGGAACAAACTGTGCAGACGGAAATCACTACCTTGCACGAACATTCGGATCCCGCTGTTCAAATCGGAAATCGGGTCAATCTAGCACAGTAGTACGCGTGGCTTCTCCCTTTATGAAACTTGCCACGTTGTGCGAGAAAGGACACTCATGAACATACAAAATGCCGAGTTTATCCGCTCCGCAGCAAGTGAATCGGATTTCCCACGGGATTTGCTCCCGCAAATCGTATTCGCCGGACGCTCTAATGTCGGAAAATCTTCGGTGATCAATAAAGTACTCAATCGTAAAAATTTTGCCCGCGTTGGGTCGGCTCCTGGAAAAACAACGCACATCAACTATTTCCTTATTGATAAAAAAGTTTACCTCGTCGACCTACCCGGTTACGGTTATGCAAAAGTCTCGAAAGAAGAGCGTAATCGTTGGGGGAAGTTGATCGAAGCCTGGTTTGCAGACACTTCACTTATGTCTCTTGGTGTGATGATCGTCGATATCCGACATAAACCAACGGAGCAGGATTGTACCATGGCAAACTGGTTTCAGGCAAGTGAAAAACCCTTTTTGGTCATTGCCAATAAGCAGGATAAAATTAAAAAGAGCGAGCAGTTGCCAAATATAAAATTGATCCGTGATACACTCATGATTCCGGATGATGTCAAAGTAATTCCATTCTCCGCTGAAAAAGGAGTCGGGAAAGACGAACTACTGAAAGAAATACTGGATCATGTCACGTCCTGATGAAAAAAGCCTTGCAGATATTTGGTATCTGCAAGGCTTCCTTTTATCGAATGACCATCCCAACACGACGCTCATTCCAAATGTTTTCAAATGTTTTTGCGTTTTCCCAATATTGATACACCTGATTCCGCTTCTGATTATTATACGGATCCGAAATAAAGTATCCGCGATTCGGATCGTACCCACAGACCAGAACAGCATGATTGTTACTGACAAGCCGCTGATTCATCCCTTCAATCAAAAACGTACGATAATATGGTTTTTCCCACTTTAAAGTCATATAAGCAACGATACCATTCCCTGCCAGTAATTCTTGACGAAGTAATTCAATCGAATAACCACTGATATCAGCACAAGGAAGATCTTCGTTACAATAAGAATTACAATAACGCGCCAATGCAGTGGGGTAGATCGTAGTACGTGTTCGTTTGGATGGATCCGGTACGTAAGGAGAACCAACAAATCCTTTTTCCGGATTTGTTGCAGTACGCGGGATATAATCTAAAAAAGGTCGAATCGCAATGTTTTGTGCATAGCCTTTCATTTTCAGACCGGCAAGTGCGGCAGTCGGTT
>JAVVSI010000184.1:0-3249 GCA_036654315.1 Evtepia sp.
GGTTTGCGAAAACAATCTCGCTGAAACCTCCAACATTGGATCAAAACAATTTTAGCAGGTATTCCTTTCTAATCTTATCATCCCCGATTAAAATGGCCGCATGATTTCTCATCTCGATAGCAATTCCTGTAATGTCGCATAGAGCAGCTCCGCTTCGACGGGTTTGGCGAGGTGGGCATCCATACCGACGGTTTTGGACTTGAGCATATCCTCGTCAAAGGCGTTGGCGGACATGGCGATGATCGGAACGGCCTTCGCCCATGGGTCATCCAAGTGACGAATGGCCTGTGCGGATTCCAAGCCGTCCATTACGGGCATACGGATATCCATAAAGATGGCATCATAGCGATGTTGTGGGGCTGAGGCAAATAACTCCAAAGCTATTTTCCCATTTTCCGCGACATCTACTGTAGCATATTTAAATTCCAGCAACTTACGTGCCACCATGATATTCAGCGGATGATCCTCCACCAACAAAATCCGCTTTCCCTTAAAATCGTATGTATTATTTTGCGCTAAGGGGACTATTTTCGGATCTATCCCCTGCGTGTCATTTGGAAGTCCGAGCGGAATTTCCACACGGAAGGTGGTACCTTTGTCCAGTATGCTTTCCACTACAATATCACCGCCCATCAGCATGGCCAAGTTTTTGGAAATGGCAAGTCCCAAACCACTGCCGCCATAGCCGGAACGAGATCCGCTATGTTCTTGGGCAAATGGTTCAAAGATATCCGGCAAAAATGATGCGCCGATGCCAATCCCCGTATCACGAATGGTGAAACAGATACGCGCTGTTGTTTCATCTGCATTGATTTGAGATATATCCAAACAGACGGTTCCGCCCTGTGGGGTAAATTTGATGGCGTTGGTCAAAATATTGATCAAGATTTGTTGTAAGCGCACAGCGTCACCCATATAGCCATACTTGCAACCCTCAAACTTTGTGACAACATAGCGCACATCCTTTTCTACAGCCTGCGTCTGGATAATTGTACTAATGGCATCTAAAAAAGGTTGACAGGCAATGAATTCACGTTTCAGCGTCACTTTTCCCTGTTCGATCTTTGACATATCCAAAATATCATTGAGGAGCTGCAATAAGTAGCGGGAGGCGTATTGAGATTTCTCAATGCACTCAGCTACAAAAGCACTGTCATTCAGACGTTGCGCGGCGAGCTGATCCATTCCCATGATGGCATTCATCGGCGTTCTGATTTCGTGGCTGATGCGGGAGAGAAATTCGGATTTCGCAGCATTGGCCTGTTCCGCCATGGAAACGGCTGCAACCAAGGCCTGATTCTTTTTTTCCTGTTCTTCCACGGCGGCGGTAATGTCTACTCTTGTCAAGAGAATTTTTTTCAGTTCACAATCAATATAGCTAAAACGCAGTTGCTTTTTGGCGAGCAGGCCGTCCGGAGTTCGCATTGCATAAAAAACACTGTAGGACGGTTGGCGATCCAACTGTGTCAGAATATTTGTCAGCTCAAATTCCCTCAGTACACGCTCCACATCCTCGGCACAGACATAGCGGCGCACGTAGTCTTGGCTTTCCTCTATAAAATGATTGCTTTCATAAATGTAGGTATCGCCGATATTTTTTTTGCTATAGCGAACAGAGGTATTCCGTAAAATATCCGCTACGACTAAGAAGTCATAATCTGTTTTTGCAATGGCATTCATGATTTGTTGCATGGTTCTCTCGTTTGTGACATTGGTAGAATACAAAAATGCAACCACGTCGTTATTTTCCGATTTTTTCATCATGTGTGCGGTCACGACAATCCAATAGCTACGCCCCTCCAGCACACGCATAAATTCCATAGAAATCGTGGTCTGTCCGTTCAAAAACTGCCGCAAAAGCGCGTCCCGACTAAAAACATCCGCGCACTGCTGCTTCATTTCCGGGGTAACCAGTTCGGTATAGACTTGTTCAAAATACGCCTGCGCCGTTTGTGCAGCCGCCATACGTTCTGTCACACTCGGGAAAATGCTCTTATAGTCCAAAATTGTATTTTGGGTCAAATTCATATTGATGGATGCCATAGTGGCCTTTTGCATGGCCTCCCGATAAGAACGCTCATCGTGATACCGCTTTTCGGCTTCTTTTTCCTTGGTAATATCCCGTCCGACGCAGTAGGCCTTGACAGGTTTGCCATGCTCGTCAAATTCATTGGTATAAATGACGCGTTCGCACCAGAAATCATTCGCGCGATCTTGTCGAATCCAGAGGTCTGCTGTGACCTCTTTCTCTCCTTCTTTTAATTTTGCAATCATATCAAAAAGCAATGGGGCGCAGTCCTCCCGGATATGTCCCTCCGAAACCACTGTGCTCAGATAGTCCACAATGATACCGCCCGCAGGGTTCGCGCGCGGCGAGGTGGAAAAAATGCGCATGACATCGCTCGCGTAATCATACTCCCAGATATTGATATTGGCAGAGCGCACTGCGACCGCATAGCGGGACTCGCTGTCTCGAAGTGCGGACTCCATTTGTTTTTGTGCGGTGATATCGGTGTAGTAGGCAAAAATAATCTCCGTGCCGTTTTCGTCCAGTGTATGTCTGGAATGTTGATTCACCCAAATCAGGCTTCCATCTTTTCTAATCGCACGATAGGAAATTTCATATGGCTGAAAGATACCGATACGCTTGGGGGCGGCGGCTTTCAAGCGTTCCAAATCCTCCGCGTAAATACAGTTCCATGCGGAGTGATGATAGGTCTTTATAAAGTCCTCCATATTGTCAAAGCCAAGCATACTTGTAAACATTTCGTTTGCAAAAAGGATTTCCAGCTCCGGTGTTTCCGCAATCATTGCAAAGCCAATGGGAAGCGAAATGTTCTCCCAATCTGCTTTCAGCTCTGTCAATTTTTTCATATCAGATCTCCTCCTGATTCGAAAAATGCTGCTTCTCAGTAACTGCCCGGTCTTTGGCACTATACAAAGCTTGATCCGCATGGTGATACAGCAGCTCGAATGTATTCGTAGTTTCAGAGGATAGCGCCAGTCCGACAGAGCAAGTAATTTTCGCGCATTCCCCGTCCATCTCGATATTGGCTATATCTGTACAAAGCTGGGCAACTTTCTTTTCCATCGGATCTCCCTCGGAAATATTGCAAATAAATACGACAAATTCATCTCCACCCATACGGGCGATAACATCTCCTTTTCTGAAATGCAGACGAAGTTGATCGGCAACTGCACAGATTACGCGATCACCATAGTCATATCCTCGCGTATCATTTATTTGCT
>JAVVSI010000185.1:0-3244 GCA_036654315.1 Evtepia sp.
AGCGTTGGACTCCGACTCCAAAGGTCGCAGATTCGAATTCTGTCAGGCGTACCAGTCAAGAGCCACGACACGCAATGCGTGGCGGGGCTCTTTTTTTACAACAGGACAGGGAATCGGGAGGAAAAAATGGAAACGAATATTAAGAGTTTCATCTGCGAAAATTGCGGCGGAACCATGAAATGGAATATTGCAAAACAATGTTTCGAATGCTCCGCTTGTCGTGCAGCCGGGAAAATCGAAACGACAGTGGCAGCTGTGAACGAACATAATTTCGACGATTATCATATGCGGGAAGGCAGTGTGGTTTCGTTCCCCGATGAGGTTTCTGTTGTTTGTTCCGCTTGTGGTTCTCATATTGCCTTTGATAAACCGCTGACCGCAACGGTCTGTCCCATGTGCGGGTCCACTCAAATTGCCGAAGAAAAGCAGGCAGCCGGCGTTCCCCCGGATGGCATTATTCCCTTTCAGGTGGACAAGGATCAGGCACAGGAGAATTTTCGCAAATGGGTAAAATCGCGTTGGTTTGCACCCAATCGTCTGAAAAAAGCCTATCAGCAAGGAAAGCTGGAGGGTATGTACCTCCCCTTTTGGACCTTTGATATGGAAGCGGGAGCGCAGTATTATGGTCGTGGCGGTGACGAATATACGACCAGGGATGACGAGGGAAATGAAACAACCCATGTCAATTGGCATTCCACACAGGGCTATGTCTCCGATTTCTATGATGATCTGGCCGTCTGTGCCTCTGAAGATCGCGTGGTTGAGGTGATAGACAAGATTCTGCCATATCATACCTCTACCGGTTCTGTCCCCTATTCCAGTGCGTACTTATCCGGATTTCAGGCACAACGGTATTCGATTCCGGCGGATGTGGCGGTCGCATCGGCCAAACAAACAGTAGAATCCGATTTGCGAGAAAAGGCACGGCAGGATATTCTGAATCGGTATGATCTTGCAGACGTGAATCGTGTCGACGTAGACTACAAGCGTATCAAATATAAGCACGTTCTCCTCCCCGCTTGGTTGTCTGCTTTTGCCTATAACAGCAAAAAATATCTTTATATGATCAACGGCGAAACCGGCGAGGTCGGTGGGCAAAGACCTTATAGCGTGCCGAAAATTGTTGCCGCGATTGCAGTGGCGGCGGTTATCGTGATCGGTGCTGTCATGTATTTCACGGGCAGTGATGAAGAAGCTTCCGTTCTACCGAACTACGCGACAATACAAATGGTAGACGTTGCACAAAACGAAGGAATCAACGAAAAAACATGCTTGCAGGGTTCTGATATCCGCTTATAATTGGACTTGCAACGCAGTCGAAAGGGAGAATTTTAAATGGCTTGGTTTGGACAAGGCAGAGATACAATCGAATGGGACGAATTTCGTGACGATGTACTTTTTTATAAGTGGCCCTCAAAGGAAATTAAGAAGGGTTCTCATATTGTAATTCGACCCGGACAAAAGGCGATTTTTTATAACGATGGTGTCGTCGGTGCAGTCTGCGAAAAGCAGGGCAACTTTGATATCATGACGGATATCACCCCTTTCTCTTCCACACTGAAAGGCTGGTTGAATCTACGAGGCGATAGCGGAATGCGTGCCGAGGTTTATTTTATAAACTCGAAAGAGTTGATGCTACCATGGGGGACACGTCAACGCATTATGATTCCCACACCGGAAGCACCGGCAGGGATTCCGGTTGGTTGTAACGGGAATCTGATTGTTGAATTCCGTGATTATCAAAAGTTTATTGATAAGGTAGCCGGTGTCAAGGATACCTATTCTCTGGAAGATATCGCTGAGCGTATTATGGGTGAATTGAATCCCGTCGTTGCAGAAGCAATTTTAGGCGGCGAGCATCAGATTGGAACCAACGCCCTGATCGGTTTACAGCAGAATAGTCGGAAGTTAGGAAAAGCGATTTGCCTTGAATTGGATCAAGAGCTTTCCGATTTTGGTCTTGGCGTAGCAGATGTCAATATTCTCTCGATCAATTATCCGCCTGAAGTGCAGGCAATGGCAGAGAAAGTGGCCGCGCAGACATTTGTCGGTGATATTGGAAAATACGCATCCATTCGCATGGCGGATAGTTTTGATCATCCGAATTCTGCCGGTGGTGGCATGGCATCAGCAGGTGCCGGTATGGCGATGGGGATGCAAATGGCTTCTCAGATGGCAGGTGCGATGGGTGGAGCGGCTCCCGCACAGCCTGCAGCCTCCGCTGCCGTACCGACAGAGACTTGGGTTTGTACCGTTTGTGGTCAGACGAGTGCCTCTGCGGCAAAATTCTGCCCCGAGTGTGGTAAGCCAATGCAGAAAATGACAGCGGGACAGCCGCGTGGTGATCGTTTTTGTCCGTCTTGTCGGACGATGGTGACCGGAAAATTCTGCCCCGAATGTGGCACGGCAACCGTTTGAATCAATCGGATGAAAGGAAAAGAATGATGTATCAAATATCAAATTTTACAGACAATGATGATGTGAAAACGCTGACTACCTTGGGTGCCTTTACCGTCATTGAATATCAACGGGATTTGAGTGTTATGCCCGGTGATGCGATGAATGCATATTTTTGTAATGCGATGAATGTGCGGAAACGTCAGGTCATTTGTGATCTTTCCGGTAGCAATATTACCTTACAGTCTGGTGCGATGCAGTGGACGGCCGGTGAAGTCAGTGCCACAACCGGTATTAAGGGTGTTGGCGATTTGTTTGGAAAAGCGGTGCGGGGTAAGGTGACGGGCGAAGGGGCAATCAAGCCGGAATATACAGGCAAGGGAACCTTGGTATTAGAACCTACCTATAAACATATTCTTCTCATGAACCTCGACGATTGGAATGGTTCCGTGGTATTGGATGATGGTTTATTCCTCGCTTGCGATGCCAAGCTGAAACACAAGGCAGTGATGCGCTCTAATTTCTCGTCGGCAATTGCAGGTGGAGAAGGTATGTTCAATTTGGGTGTAATGGGAAGCGGTGTACTTTGTTTGGAGTCTCCCTGCCCGAAAGAAGAATTGGTCGAAGTGAATCTTCAGAATGATGTACTCAAAGTAGATGGTAATTTCGCCATTGTCTGGAGCGGCACCTTAGACTTCACTGTGGAGCGTTCCGGAAAATCCCTGATTGGTTCTGCGGCTTCCGGCGAAGGACTCGTGAACGTCTATCGTGGAACGGGTAAAGTGTGGCTGGCACCGATTACAACCGGGCTTGCGTGATAGAAAAAACAGAAAGACTCCCGAATCAG
>JAVVSI010000186.1:0-3221 GCA_036654315.1 Evtepia sp.
GAGTAGGGTGATGACGCCCACGACCATGTATGTGCCGAACCGATCGCGTGCGTGCATGGCAATCCAATATCCGCGTATGATTAGGATTGCGAAGAGTGTGAGGATGAGGGCGGCACCGATAAAGCCAAGTTCTTCACAGATGATAGAGAAGATGAAGTCGTTGTGTTCCTCAGGGAGGTAGAGAAATTTCTGGCGGCTGTTACCAAGTCCCAAACCGAGTAAACCGCCTGATCCGATGGCAAGCAGGGACTGAATGGCCTGATAGCCTTTTCCGAGTGCATCTGCCCAAGGGTCTTGCCAGAGTTGGATACGAGAGGTCATATAGTCGGTTGTCATAATGATCAAGCCGAGACCTGTAACCACGACAACGCCCCCGACAACAAACCAGCCGAGTTTGATACCGGCGGCAAATAGGATGGAGGCAGCGACAACGATAATGAGAATGGTAGCGGACATATGGGGTTCCAGTTTGAGCAAGAAGATGATGACGAGCAAGACGATGCAGTAGGGGACAAGCTCAAAAAACCCGGCACGTTCGAACCAATTGCCAAATTGACCGCCGACGGTACGACGAGAAAAGGAGAGGGGCTTTCTATCCTCCCGTTTAGAAAGTCGGGCAGAGAAGTAAAGAATGACGCCAAGCTTTGCAAATTCGGAAGGTTGAAATTGGAGACCGGGTAATTGAATCCAACGTGTTGCGCCGTTTGCGGTATGTCCCACGCCGGGGATGATAACCAAAACGAGGAGAATGATAGAACCTATGAGTGCAAGGAAGGCAATGTTACGATAGCGTGTATAATCAATTTTGGAGACACCGAACATAACGACGAGTCCAAAAAGAGCGAAGGCAGCTTGGCGCATAAAGTAATAGGTTGATTTGTTTCCGCTGATTCCTTCAATGTCATAGTAAGCGGAGGCATAAGATGCGGAGAGTACCATGATGAGTCCGATTGCGACAAGGAGGACCGCGAGTAAGAGGAAAGCGAGATCAATAGGGCCTTTTGCCATAGGGTTAGAGACATTTTTTTGTTTTTTTTGGGACATGAAATCCTCCCTGTCCGGCGTTGATACCTACAGTGTATTTAGGGGAGTATTGCGTAGCGGTCGATGATACCGAAATAGGCAAAGACGCAAAAGAGCAACGTAATACCGGAAAATACGAAGAACAATTTTTTCTCACTCCAACCGCCCATTTCGAAGTGGTGATGCAGTGGAGCCATACGGAAGATTCGTTTACCGTGGCTGGCCTTAAAGTAGGCAACTTGGATAATATCTGAAAGTGTTTCAGCGATGTAGATGATGCCGACGAGTAAAAGGATCAGCGGCATATCCAAGGCAAAGGCAAGGCCGCAGACCGCCCCGCCCAAGAAAAGGGAGCCGGTATCGCCCATAAAAATCTTTGCCGGGTGGAAGTTATAGATCAAAAAGCCAAGCAGTGCGCCAAAAAGTGCGGCAGAGAAGATCGCAAGTGTGCCATCTTGGGGTTTGTTCCAATTGTGGTAGCTGTAGGCGGCGATGACGGCGAAGAATGCACAAACCGGAATTGTGACACCGGTGGCAAGGCCATCCACGCCGTCTGTGATATTGACCGCATTCACGGTACCGACGATGACAAGAGCCGCAAAGATCATATATACGGTCCAAGAGAGTTTAATCTCTGCACCTAAGAAAGGAACATAGAGATTGGGGGTTAAATTTCCGCTGTTGCGAAGGAGGATGACAAAAACGATGGCAACGGCAAGTTGAAGAAGAAATTTTTGTGCAGCGGATAGGCCTGTATTTTGTTTTTTCTTCACTTTGGCGTAGTCATCGAGAAACCCGATTGCACCGAACACGAGTGCGAAGAGGAGAACAAAAAGGGCGGCAAATTCCCCATTCATGAGTGCGTTCCAGTTAAAGGCGAGTGTTGTGATGAGGGTTGCGATGATAAACATGATTCCGCCCATTGTAGGCGTACCCTGCTTGGACATATGCCAAGAGGGGCCATCTTCCTTAATTGATTGACCGGCTTTTAAGCGGCGTAGGATGGGGAGCAAGAATTTCCCCACAATCGCGCTGACCATAAAAGCGGTCAGCGCGGCGATGCCCGGCAATACAAACATTTTTTATACCTCCGTGTTGTTCACTGCTGGAAAAATTCACTGATGATCACACGTTCATCCAGTGGGAGCTGTTGGGTTCCAAGTTCTTGGTAAGTTTCATGCCCTTTGCCGGCCAATACGATCACATCACCCTCTTGTGCGTTTGAAAGGGCGAGAAAGATAGCAAGGCGGCGATTGGGTTCACGTAGGATAGGGGGTGGGTTTGCGGGGAAGCCTGCGGCGATTTCGTCCAGTATAAGTTCAGGTGGTTCTGTGCGCGGATTATCGGAGGTGAGGACGATAAGATCCGAAAGTTCAGCGGCAATCGCGCCCATCATGGGGCGTTTGGAACGATCGCGATCACCGCCGCAACCGAAGAGACAAATGAGTCGTTTTTCGGTAAAATCTCGCGCAGTGAGGAGGATTTTCTCCAAAGCATCGGGGGTATGCGCATAATCAATGAGGACGGTAAAGGGGGCAGGGACAGGGACGACTTCGACTCTGCCCTTGACACCGGGGACGTTTGAGAGGGACTGGGCAAGTTCAGCGAGTGGGAATCCGAGTACCAGACCACAGGAGAGTACGCCGAGTGCGTTATAGATAGAGAATCCGCCCGGGATGGGAAGTTTGACGCGGAAAATATGATTTAGGGTGAGTGCTTCAAATTCGACACGATCCCGACAGAGCCGAATATTTTCGGCAAGGAGGTCGGCTTCCGGTTTATTTTCGGAGTAAGTAAATTTTTCACAGGGCATAGTTTGGGCAAATAGGCGACCTGTTTCATCGTCGAGATTAAAGATACCGGTTTCACATTGATGAAAGAGGAGGGATTTTGCATCGCGGTATTGATCCATTGTCCGGTGAAAGTCGAGATGATCGGGTGTTAAATTCGTAAAAATAGCGGCACGGAAGTGAATGGTATCGGTGCGATGTAAAACGAGTGCGTGAGAAGAGACTTCCATGACAACGTGGGTACAGCCTTGCCGGTACATTTGGTGTAAGAGGGATTGTAGTGCAAAGGCTTCCGGGGTTGTTCGTTCTGTCGGGAGAATCTGATCTCCAATCATATTTTGATTTGTGCCAATCAAACCGACTTTGGCGTGTGTGGCGCGTTCGAGCATGGCTTTGAGTAGATAAGTG
>JAVVSI010000187.1:0-3218 GCA_036654315.1 Evtepia sp.
TGCATATCTTTGTTATAGGCAAGCGGCAAGCCTTTCATCACGGTCAAAAGCGTCATGAGAGAACCATAGACGCGCCCCGTTTTGCCACGCACCAGTTCCGGTACGTCGGGATTCTTCTTTTGCGGCATAATAGAAGAACCTGTGGCATAGGCATCATCCAATTCAATAAATTTAAACTCCCAAGAACACCACAAAATCAGCTCTTCCGAGAAGCGTGACAAGTGCATCATAAGAATCGAACAGGCAGATAAAAATTCAATGGCAAAATCTCGATCCGAGACAGCATCCAAAGAATTATCCATCGGTTTATAAAAGCCCAAAAGCTCCGCTGTACGAAAACGATCCACAGGATGCGTTGAAGTAGCCAGCGCACCCGCACCCAAAGGCGATTCGTTCATCCGTTCACGGCAATCTTCCAGTCTCGTAATATCACGCCGGAACATATTTGCATATGCCATCAGGGAATGTGCAAATGTGATCGGCTGTGCGCGCTGTAGATGCGTATATCCGGGCATGACCGTATCCAAATTCTCTTTCCCCTGCGCCAAAAGTGCGCGTTCCAGTTTCAGAATCATCTGAATGATCACGTCAATTTCTTCCTTGACGTACAGACGGAAATCCACAGCTACCTGATCATTTCGACTCCTTGCTGTATGAAGCCGTTTTCCGGTATCACCGATTCGTTCGGTCAGGAGAACCTCCACATTCATGTGGATATCCTCGTTATCCGGTGTCAACTCTACTTTACCCGCCTCAATATCCGCAAGAATACTTTTTAAGCCGGAGATCATCTGTTCTGATTCCTCTTTGCTGACGATTCCTTGTTCGGCAAGCATGGTTGCATGCGCGATTGAGCCTGCAATATCCTGCTTGTAGAGACGTGCATCAAAGGAAATAGAGGAATTGAAATCGTTTACCTTTTCATTCGTTTCCTTTTGGAAACGGCCTGCCCAAAGTTTCATATTGTCTATTCTCCTATTATTTTAACAATCCCTGTTGTCTCTTTGCCTGCACCTTGATGGGCAAACCAAACAGGTTAATAAAGCCGGCGGAATCCGCTTGGTCGTAATCGCTTTCTCCAAATGTCGCAATATCCTCTGAATAAAGGGAGTTCGGAGAGGTGACACCTGCGTTTAGAATATTGCCCTTGTACAACTTCAGTTTTACTGTGCCGGTTACGTTTTTCTGCGTAGACTCTACAAAAGCAGACATTGCTTCACGAAGCGGTGTGTACCACTGACCGTTATAAACCAATTCACCAAATGTAATCGCAAGTCTTGATTTTTCGTGCATGGTTGCTTTATCCAATGTGAGCGATTCCAACACCTTATGTGCATGGTACAAAATCGTACCACCCGGCGTTTCATACACACCGCGGCTCTTCATACCCACCAGACGATTTTCGACTAGATCCAAAAGTCCAATGCCGTTTGCGCCGCCGATTTTATTCAAGCTGCGGATGATATCGGAACCTTTCATGGATGCACCGTTTACCGTGATCGGAATGCCATGGACAAAATCAATGGTCACATAAGTTGCTTGATTGGGTGCATTCATGGGTGAGACACCGAGTTCCAGAAAATCTTTCTTATCCAGTTGTGGCTCCAAAGAAGGATCCTCTAAGTCTAAGCCCTCATGACTCAAATGCCACAGGTTTTTATCCTTTGAATAATTGGTTTCTCTGTTAATTTTCAGCGGGATATGATGGGATTCCGCATAGGCAATTTCATCCTCACGACTCTTCAATTCCCACGTTCTCCATGGTGCAATGATTTTCATTTGCGGCGCAAAGGCTTTGATGGCGAGTTCAAACCGAACTTGGTCATTTCCCTTTCCCGTACAGCCATGGGCAATGGCATCTGCACCCTCTTTCAGTGCAATTTCAACGATACGTTTTCCGATAATTGGACGCGCAAAAGAGGTACCCAGTAAGTAACCCTCATAATCCGCACCCGCCTGCATGGTTGGAATAATATAATCATCGACAAATTCGTCGGTTAGATCTTCAATATAGAGTTTCGATGCGCCGGTACGGATTGCTTTTTCTTCCAATCCATCCAATTCGTCACCCTGACCCACATCCGCAGAAACAGCAACCACTTCGCAGTTATCATAATTTTCTTTCAGCCACGGAATGATAACTGAGGTATCGAGTCCACCGGAATAAGCAAGTACAACTTTTTTAATTTCAGACATCGTGATTTCCTCCTATTTGAGCCAAAAAATTTTGTTAAAAGCATCATAACACGAACACAAACAAAATGCAAGTATTTTTGCATAACAATTCGAATTTCTCAAATTACGCCGCTTAACATTCATAAAAAAGCGAATATTTATAGCAATATATGAATAATCATGCGGTATTTCGTATTTTAACAGGAACATTTCCTGCCCCTCACTCATAAAATAACAGAAACGATAGGAGTATTTTATGAAACTGAGTTCAAATTTTTTAACCGAAAACGCCTGTTACAAATCAGGGAAACGTCATGTTGTACAAGGCATTATGGTTCATTCGACCGGTGCCAACAATCCCTGGTTACGTCGTTATGTCGCACCGGATGACGGGATCATCGGCATCAATACAGGCGGCACGCACTGGAATACAGAGAAACCGGGGGGCATCAGCGTTTGTGTCCACGCGTTCATTGGAAAAGATAAAAATGGCGGCGTGCGCACCTGCCAAACACTACCTTGGAATATGGTCGGCTGGCACAGCGGAAGCGGTACACGCAGCAAGAGCGCGAACAATACCGGATATATTGGATTTGAAATTTGTGAGGACGATTTGACCGACGCCGCTTATTTCTCGGCAGTCTATCAGGAAGCTGTGGAATTATGTGCCTACCTTTGCCGTGAATATCGTCTCAATCCGCTCACAGATATTCTTTGTCACAGCGAGGGATACGCCAAAGGAATCGCATCCAATCACGCCGATGTGATGCACTGGTTCCCCAAACATGGGAAAAATATGGATCTCTTTCGGGCGCAAGTACAATCCCTTATGACCAAAGCGCCTGCCCCCCTCCCGGACAGCAGTGCCTATAAAACCATCATTCAGACCCGCTGCCAATTCACAAACCCAAATCAGGTCTTTACGCACTTGGATGGATTCAAGTACGCCACCGACCTTTATCGAAAATGGGCGGAGAGCTATCGCTAAACTCTCGTCATTTTATCATGTAAGGGGCTGAGACGAAACAGAAAAATCGTCTCAG
>JAVVSI010000188.1:0-3216 GCA_036654315.1 Evtepia sp.
GATAAAAGGTTTGAGGGGTTTGGTGGCAAAGTTTCCTTTTGACATTTCCTCCATAGCGCGGTCAATATCGCCGATGTATCCGGACAGTGTGGTGAGACTGGAGCGCATATTCGCTGCAAGCTGACCGATTTCATCTTTGGATGTATTGGTAATTTGAGAATCCAACAAACCTTCCGACATTCGAATGGCGGCATTTTCCACTTCTTTGAGTGGTTTCGTGATGCTGACCGTAACGCGAACAGCGATCAGCAGACTGAGGGCAACTGCAAGGATGAGTAGTATCAGAACGAGTGTAACGGAACGATTGGTGGTTGTTTGGCTTTTTGCCAAAGCGTCGTTTTTGATTGCAACAGTGGAGGTATCCAGTTCTTTCGCAATGCGAATCAGGCCATCTAATGCCGGGGTGCATTCTTGTAAAATCATAGTTTGAGCTGTTTCTCGTTGACCGCTATCCAGCAGATCCATGATTTGATTTGCAAGTATGGACCAACTTTTGAGTGCAGTTTCGTATTTTTCAACCAAACCGTCCTTTTTCGTATAGCTTGTTTTCAGCGTATTCAAATTATCCTGAAGTGCATTGATACTTTCGGTAATTTTACTACGGTAGTCCGAGAAATTCTGTGTATTGGGATCAATTGACATATCGCGTAAGGTGCGAGCTGCCACATTGCTATTGATTCTGCACATTTTGACAGCCGAATCGGAGGCGAGTGCGTGTTCTGAAAATAGTTGCAGTCCTTGGTTGGCTGCTTTCAGTTGGGTGAGTGCTAAAATTGAAATAAAGAGGGTAAGTAGCAAAGTCACAGAGAAGCTTAAAATCAAGCGATGTTTTAATTTTATATTATTTAGCATGGCAAGTTCCATTCTGCCGTAAAGACGGCACATTTTACAAGTCCGGCGGTGAAATTATTTGCGCGTAAGGGGCATACAGGGAAGCGTGAAAAGATCTCTATGTAATGCAAGACGATTATACGTCGAATTTCACTGAATTTCAAGCAGAGATGATAAATGATTTTTTTCTTTTGAATCGCTTGCGAAAAGGGGAGATTTCCAGTACAATATGGAAATAAAGGTCGATGACAGGACGTGCGTATCGAGACAGGTTGGATCAAATAAAGAAACGGAGAATTGAAATGAATGCAACTTTAGTAGTCATGGCGGCGGGCTTAGGATCACGCTATGGCGGAGAAAAACAAATTGATGGCTTAGGACCGAACGGCGAAATTTTAATGGAGTATTCCGTCTATGATGCAGTACAGGCGGGATTTCATAAAATCGTTTTCATTATCAAACCGCATATGTTGGAAACAATGCAAACGCTTTGCGCAAAGAAGATCAACAGCTTGAAAACACCGGAGGGTGCGGCGGTAGAGGTGTGTTTTGTCTTTCAGGATTTCACAAGTATCCCGCCGTTTTATTCGGTGCCTGGGGACAGAGAAAAACCCTTTGGAACCGTACACGCGGCATTGTGTGCAAGTGAGGTAGTAGACGAGCCGTTTGCACTCATCAATGCGGACGATTTTTATGGTCGTACTGCCTATGAAACCATCTTTGAAGCTTTGAAAAACTTAAAGCCCGAAGGGGAAGCGGTCATGGTTGGATATCTTTTGAAGAACGCGGTGAGTGACAACGGGACAGTGACCCGCGGCGTTTGTATCCAAGAGGGCGGGAAATTGAAAAAGCTGAAAGAGACTTACAAAATTAAAAAGTACCCGAATGGTCAGATTTTCAATTGTGAAGATCCGGAAAACGAACTTGAGTTGGACATCAATACCTTGGTTTCCATGAACTTTTGGGGATTTACGCCGTGGATTTTCAAAGAGCTGACACGTTATTTTGATGCGTTTTTAAAAGCACTCCCAAAAACGGAACGAAAAGCGGAGTGTCTCTTGCCTGAGCTTGTAGATGAATTGATTCGGACAGGAAAAATGGAAGTACCTGTCCTTTCGACAGACAGTACATGGTTCGGCGTGACGTACCGCGAGGATAAGGCAATCGTGCAAAATGAGCTAAAAAAACTCCATGAAAGCGGAAATTATCCGGTATCTTTGAGATAAAAGAGTAAAAGCCTTGAATCCTATGGACAAGAGTGGTAAAATAAAGTACTCACAATTTGATGGAGGTAACATTTATGTTTGACAAGCTGATCGAAACGCTAAAGGCCAATCACCGTACAATTGTATTTACCGAGGGCGAAGATCCCCGTATCTTAGAGGCAACTGCCAGACTGAAAAAAGATGGTTTTATGACCGTGATTTTGGTTGGCGTCGTGGATGATGTCAAAGCTGCTGCAAAAGCGGGTGGATTTGATATTGACGGTGTGCAGATTTTGGATCCGGCAACCTACGAGGGCATGGATAAGATGGTCGATAAAATGGTTGAACTGCGCAAGGGCAAAATGGAGCCTGCCGATTGTCGCTGGAATCTGATGAAGAGCAACTATTTTGGAACCATGCTGGTCAAAATGGGCGTAGCGGATGCACTGCTCGGCGGCGCAACCTATT
The DNA here is from genome assembly GCA_036654315.1 of Evtepia sp. Classification (GTDB taxonomy): domain Bacteria; phylum Bacillota; class Clostridia; order Oscillospirales; family Oscillospiraceae; genus Evtepia. The sequence continues at coordinate 2,505 of JAVVSI010000188.1, forward strand.
CGACTGCTGATACAGTCCGTCCTGCCTTGCAGCTCATCAAAACAAAGCCCGGAAACAATAACGTGTCCTCCTGCTTTATTTTGGCGCGTGATACCGCGCATGGCGATGAGCGTCTGTGCATGGGTGACTGTGCAATCCAAATCACACCTGACGAGGATGCCTTGGTTGAGACTGCATTGGAATGTGCCAAGACCGCGAAGGTATTCGGGATTGATCCAAAAATCGCATTTTTGAGCTATTCAACAAAAGGCTCAGGCAAAGGTGCAGACGTGGATAAAATGCGCAATGCCTGTGAAAAGACAAAAGCTGCTGCACCGGATCTTGCGATTGATGGTGAGATGCAATTTGACGCCGCAGTTTCTCCCACCGTTGGTCAGTTGAAATTCCCGGGTTCCGCAGTGGCAGGGTATGCAAATACATTTATTTTCCCCGAAATTCAATCCGGCAATATCGGCTATAAAATCGCACAGCGTCTCGGTGGCTTTGCAGCCTACGGTCCAATCCTCCAAGGATTGAACGCACCGATCAACGACCTTTCCCGCGGTTGTGACGCAGACGAAGTTTATAAAATGGCAATTATCACGGCAGCATTGGTGTAATATGACAAAAAAAGGCTCCCAACAAAAATGTTGGGGGCCTTTTTGTGCGCTGGGCCGCAAATCAAAGGGTAAAAGTTTTTAGGCAAAGGGAAATTTGGCATTCGCACGAAAAT
>JAVVSI010000189.1:0-2705 GCA_036654315.1 Evtepia sp.
CTCTCGTATTCTCGCCATGGTTATGGCAGGCGCGATGTGCTTATCTCTTGCAGCTTGCGGCACACCGGAAGAAACAAAACCCGCCGATGGCGATGCAGCAGCAAAACCCGCCACAGCGGCCGCATTGAAAATGGGCTTTATCGGACCCCTCAGCGGTGATAACGCACTGTATGGCAACGGCGCAGCAAACGGCGCAAAAATCGCCGTCGAAGAGATCAATGCCAAGGGCGGTATGCAGATCGAACTCAACCCTCAGGACGACGAGGGCGATAACGAAAAAGCTGTCAACGCTTACAATAACCTCAAAGACTGGGGCGCACAAATGATCGTCGGCTGCGTCACCTCTTCCCCTTGCGTCGCAGTTTCCACCGATGCATTCAACGACCGTATGTTCATGCTCACACCTTCCGCATCTTCTCCGGATGCAACCAAGGGCAAAGACAACATCTATCAGCTTTGCTTCTCTGACCCGAACCAGGGTAAAGTTTCTGCAAAGTACATCATGGACAATAAGTTGGCTGAAAAAGTCGCTATCATCTACGATAACTCTGATCCTTACTCCAATGGTATTTATCAAACCTTTACATCGGCTGCAAAAGAGCTTGGTATGAATATCGTTTCTGAAACCTCTTTCACAAAAGACACCGCCAATGACTTCTCCGTCCAGCTCGCCGCTGCACAGAAAGCCGGCGCAGAACTCATTTTCCTGCCCATCTATTATACACCGGCATCCCTCATCATGGCACAGGCAAAGACAATGCAGTATACACCAAAGTTCTTTGGTTGTGATGGACTCGACGGCCTTTTGACCTTAGAGGGCTTTGATACCAAACTGGCAGAGGGTGTCATGCTTCTGACTCCATTCGCAGCAGATGCAGACGATGCCGCAACAAAGTCCTTTGTTGAAAAATACAAAGCAGCATATAAGGACACACCATCCCAGTTCGCAGCAGATGGTTATGATTGCGTTTATGCCGTTTACAATGCTTGCCAGACCGCAAAAATAGATCCTGCAACCATCAAAGCAGATGAAATGTGCGAAAAAATGATCGCAACCTTCTCAGATCCAACCTTTAAAGTGGATGGACTGACAGGCGCAGCCATGACATGGAAAACAACAGGCGAAGTTTCCAAAGAACCAAAAGCAGTTGTGATTCAAGATGGTACCTATGTAGCCGCGAAATAAGAACGCCCATTCGATCCAAAAGGGGTTGCCTTGTCAGGTGTCAGGCAACCCCTTTTTTAAAATTCATGAGAATCTGATACAGCGTGGCAAACTTAGCAATGAAAGTTTTCCCTAAATTTTCATTGCTAAGATTGTGACGTTGTGCGAAATATAAAAATTGAGGTGTACGAAAATGTCTTTCCTCTCCTTCCTAGCCAGCGGAGTCAGTTTGGGAAGCGTCTATGCAATCATTGCACTGGGATACACAATGGTGTATGGCATTGCCAAGATGCTGAACTTCGCACACGGCGATGTCATCATGGTTGGCGGCTATATGTCGTTTTTTGCAACCCTTCAATGGGGTTTGCCTGCAATCGCGTCCATTTTGATCGCCATGGCCGTTTGTACGATCCTAGGCGTCGTGATCGAACGACTCGCTTACAAACCACTACGCAGTGCCAGTACTCTGGCTGTTTTGATTACCGCAATCGGTGTTTCGTTCTTTTTACAAAACGCCGCCTTGATTCTTTGGAGTTCCAACCCGCGTACCTATCCCTCCATGGTTGGAATCCCATCATTGGAACTCTTCAATAAGCAACTGATTATTCCCGGTGTTGCCATTGTGACCGTGCTTGTCTGTATCGTCATTATGATTGGACTGACACTGTTTACAAAGAAAACAAAAATGGGAAAGGCCATGCGCGCCGTCTCGGAAGATCAAGGGGCCGCCCAACTCATGGGCATCAATGTCGACTTTACGATCTCCGTTACCTTTGCCATTGGTTCGGCATTGGCGGCCGTCGCGGGTATCTTGCTCTGCTCTGCCTACCCTGTCCTTATGCCGACAACCGGTGCTATGCCCGGTATCAAGGCCTTTACAGCCGCAGTATTCGGTGGAATCGGCTCCATTCCCGGCGCAATGCTGGGTGGCATTTTGCTCGGTATCATTGAAATCTTCGCAAAAGCATATATCTCAACACAACTCGCCGACGCAATCGTATTTGCGGTTTTGATCATTGTCCTTCTTGTCAAGCCTACCGGACTGCTGGGCAAGAAGATCAGCGAGAAAGTTTGAGGTGCGCAACATGAAACAAATGGGAAAAATGAGCAAAATCGCAAAAAACAACTGGATCAATTATGGCATTGTCCTCGTGTTCTTCCTCATCATTCAAGTCGTGAGTGGTACCGGTCACTTGACCAGTTCTCTGGGTGGTCAGTTGGTTCCAATCTGTGCCTATATCGTCATGGCAATCTCACTAAACCTCGTCGTTGGTATCTCCGGTGAACTCAGCTTGGGTCATGCGGGCTTTATGAGTGTCGGTGCATTCACCGGTGCCATTGCGGCTACCTCCCTCGCAGGTGCTGTCACAATCGGACCACTTCGTCTCGCACTCGCTATTTTAATCGGTGCCGCCGCCGCTGCCGTTATGGGCGTGATCGTCGGTATTCCGGTTTTACGTCTACGCGGCGACTATCTCGCCATTGTCACTTTGGCGTTTGGTGAAATCATCAAAAACGTCGTGAACTGCCTCTATGTCGG
>JAVVSI010000189.1:2715-3215 GCA_036654315.1 Evtepia sp.
CCCCACCTCAGTACCAGTAGCGTGGATGCATTGGGCTTGGACAGTACCGGCACCGTAATCGTGAACGGCCCAATGGGTGTTTTGGGTATTACCAAAATATCAACCTTTGTAGCCGGTATTATCTTGATTTTAATTACCCTGATGGTCATTCAAAATCTCATTAACAGCCGTGCGGGTCGCGCCACGATGGCAATTCGTGATAACCGTATCGCGGCAGAATCCTGTGGATTGAATATCACACATTATAAACTCATGGCTTTTGTCACCTCTGCCGCCTTCGCCGGTGCGGCGGGTGCGCTTTATGCCATGAACTTCTCTACGATTGTCGCAAAGAAATTCGATTTCAATACATCCATTTTAATCTTGGTCTTTGTTGTCTTGGGTGGCATCGGAAATATACGCGGTTCTGTGATCGCTGCCGCACTCCTCACAATACTCCCCGAAATTTTACGTCCCATCAAAGATTATCGTATGTTGGCCTACGCAATTGTCCTTATTCT
>JAVVSI010000190.1:0-1152 GCA_036654315.1 Evtepia sp.
CTCACTGCACCGGATCGCAACTACTATCCCGCCTGCTATCCCACCGTCATCGGTGTAGGTGCCGCAGAGGGACAGAAAACAGCAAAATTTTCTCAAAGAAACGGCGTTTCCCTTCTGGCACCCGGGGTCAATCTGCCCGCCGTGACCCATCGGAACGCACCGGAGTCCGTCACACGCAGTGGTTCGTCTTACGCCTGTGCTACCGTTTCCGGACTCTGTGCCGCTATTTTAACACAACAACCGGAACTGACACCCGCTCAAGTACGCGAACGACTCTTTATCGAAGCAGCAGATATCGAACAGGCGGGCTTCGATACAGACAGCGGCTGGGGTCTTGTCGGACAAAAACAGAATGCACCCATTCGTCGCGATGCGCTCCTATCATCGCTCTATCGCTACGATTGTTACACCCACGCACAGACACCGGAAGAGGGGACTGCCGCGTTCAACTGGGCGATACAGCAGGCCATCAGCGACGGAAGCAAACTTGAGGACAACATCACGCGGGAGCAACTTGCGACAATCCTTTATCGCTACGAAAAAGCTACCCCGGTTCAGCTGAATTTGAATGCCTTTACCGATCAGAATACCATCTCCGACTTTGCAAAAAATGCAATGGCATGGGCAGTTCAAACCGGAATCCTCATGGGCAACAACGGCAAGCTCAATCCGCAGGGCAATGCCACCCGTGCGGAATTGACCAACTTCATCCATCCATAGCAAAGAACAAAGAGGATCAGTTTGTTCCTTCTTTGTGTCCGTTTTCGAACCGCTTTTTGTTTCGAACTGTAGATGGCGGTTTACATACCTCGCTTTGACAGGTATAATGAAGCAATCAAAATGAGGAGATATGGAATGAATATTCAAATTTTCGGAAAACCAAAATGTTTCGATACAAAAAAAGCAGAACGGTATTTTAAAGAAAGACGGATTCGTGTACAGTTTATTGATCTGACCGCCGGACACGGAATCAGTAGGGGAGAACTGGAGCGCGTCAGACAGGCTGTGGGACTACCTGCACTCATTGATGAAAAACACCCCGATGCTGTCCTCCTCCGCTATCTCGCCTACGATGCAGATAAATTGGAAAAATTGTTGGAAATCCCGCGTCTCATCCAAACACCTATCGTTCGAAATGGCAAACAAGCCACC
>JAVVSI010000190.1:1162-3206 GCA_036654315.1 Evtepia sp.
AGCCGGATATCTGGGCAACTTGGAAAGACAGTTAAAAAAAGTGAACGTGTAAAAACACGTTCACTTTTTTGTTATTTTGGTTCCACCGCACACTGATATATCGTAATCTGTGACAATTCGGAAACACCCGCGAGTGCAAGTGCGGCGCCTAAACCGGTATAAAAAACTGCGATGAATACCGTCGGCGCAAGACCGGAAGATCGAAGCCAAATGCCACCACTCATCATAAATGCCATCATGAAATAGGATTTCAAATCGAAAAAACGAAAAATAATATTGCGCTCCTCTTCGTAATTTAAAATCCTCCTCACATGTTTGCGCGAAATCCGAAAGAACATTGTGCAAAATAAAACAAAGACAATCGCCGATAAAAAAACGTGAAATACAGAGACATACGCGTGATATGCGATCACACCCAGACGCACAATGTTAAAACCGGCGAGAAGCCAGACGATACCCGCAATCAGAATCAGTGTTCTTTTTTTTACTTTTAACAAAGTCAACGCCCTCCTTTCCATGCAATACACTCAATGTTTTTTGAGATCAGCCGTTTTGCGCAGTGCCAAAAGCAATAAGACAAGACCCAGTCCGGTTAAAATATGCCCAATGCCCGAAATACCCGAAATCGCAGCATCCGCCCCGGCGGAAATATAAATGCCCAGCACTTGCGTGATGCCTCTCACAAGCATCATAACAGCGGTCAGAGGAACGCCAACATTATACACAAGACAGAACGCCTTGAATTGTTTTTGCTCACTCAGCGGCGTGTGTGCCGCGAAGAGCGCGACAATCAAAAATAGAAACATTCCAAGCACAAACAGATGCGTATGTACTTTCCCAAGCGTTGTCACACCGGTGAATTGGTTGAATTTTGTGAATTCGCGGAAAAATACGCCACCGATCATCGCCGCAATCGCATAGCCCAGGGAGAGATTGATATATTTTTTCATGAGATAGTCTCCTTCTTCATTGCAAAGTATCCAATCAAAACTGCCCACGCATAGGCACAGGTTTTTGGAATCATCAGAATGCCGACGGCGGGCAAGGTCTCTGCAAACAGAACAACCGGAATATAACAGAGAAAACTAAGCAAAATTGTCAGCCACAGAAAACGAAAGGCAGGATCCGTGGCACCTTTTGCGCTTTGATAAAATAACACAAGCACAATCACGCCCAATACAACAAAGGGGAGATTGCGGTAGATCCCCCAAGACAAGGGCGGTGTTGCACTCGTCCATGCGTTTTGGGGCATGAAACATAGCATCACACGCAGTGCGGCTAAAACATACACCCAAACTGTAAGCGTCTGCTTTCCCATCACCTGATAGCGATGCCGCCATACATAATAAAGTAAAACATAGAAAATGGTCATAGTGATCGAAGTAATGAATTTCCCAATGCCCAAAGCAGCAGTGTACTGTGCCAGTCCCGTCGTGCAAAGTGCGACGGCCCGGGGAATCAGATGAAACGAATCCCCCAACCCCAGCAGAATCGCAGCCAGACCGAAAAAACGATATTGTAGTCTCCCATGGCTGTTTTTTAACATCATAATACCGATGATCACCACTGTGCTAAGATATAGAATATCAAACAGTGTCTCCATAATAGCTTGCATGATAGATCTCCTTTTTTAATAGATTGTGCGTGAGATGATTTCCAAAAGCACCCCGCAGGAGCTTTCCTGTTTCATCAGGAGAGAGAGAAGAGAGGAGAAAACAAAATCAACAAAAGCGACTCTTGTAAATTCTTCCGAAAATGCTGTGGGCGAAACACGCGGATCATCCTCCAAAGCCTTCAAAAATCCGGCCTTCATATGAAAGAACGATTCCTCCATGCGTTTTTTTGCTGTCTCGGCATGCGCAAAATGCAGTGAATGCGTGCTGAAAAAATGTGTATAGGCCGCGTTTGTAACGCAATTAAAAAACCATACAACACAATCTACGAAAGAATCCAAGGGCGGATCCGATGCGCTATTATGAAAAATATCGTGCCAAATCGTCATAACCGTATCCGCAATCAAATCTGCCTTCGATGGGAAATAATT
>JAVVSI010000191.1:0-3169 GCA_036654315.1 Evtepia sp.
TACTGCCGATACCCGCCACTCAGACTATAGACATCAAATCCGTTTTGTGACAAAATACGCGCCGCAATATATCCGCGCTGTCCCATTTGGCAGGTGACATAGATCTTTTTCTTCGCATCCAGTTCGCCCAGACGAGTACGCAATTCTTCCAGCGGTATGTTGATGAAGCCATCAATAGACCCGCCCTCGTACTCCAAAGCTGTTCGAATATCCAGCAAAATAACCTGATCGTCTTTTTGTAAGTCTGCAACTTCGTGCCAATGGAAACTTTTCACTTTTCCCGTCAATACATTTTCAATGGCAAAGCCCACAATATTCACCGGATCTTTTGCGGAAGAATACGGCGGTGCATAGCAAAGTTCCAATCGTTCCAGATCATATGCCGTCGCACCAAAACGAATCGCCGTTGCCAAAACATCACAGCGTTTATCCACACCATCAAAACCTACAACCTGTGCGCCGAGAATTTTGCCCGTTTCTTTGTCAAAAATGGTCTTGATTGCAAGGTTTACGGCATTGGGATAATAGCTCGCGTGGCTTGGGGAATAGGTGAACAATTTGTCATAATTAAAATGCAGACGCTTGGCTGTTTTTTCGTTGATACCGGTTGTTGCAATGGTCATGTCAAAGATTTTCAGAATGGCAGAACCCTGTGTTCCCGTATATTTACTATGACCTCCACAGACATTATCCGCCGCAATACGCCCCTGCTTATTCGCCGGACCTGCAAGCGGAATCGCAGTACTCTGACCGGTGATAAAATCAATGACCTCGACAGCATCACCCACCGCATAAATATTGGGATCTGAGGTGAGCATCTCGTCATTTGTAATGATATGTCCTTTGATTCCGACTGCCAGACCGGCCTCTTTGGCAATCCCGGTTTCCGGTTTTACGCCGATTGCCATAATCATAAAGTCCGCCTGTACTGTGCCTTCATTCAAGGTAATGGTCAAATCAGAGCCGTTGTCCTGAATCTTTTTGACCGCATGACCCAGCATCAGATTCACGCCTTGACTACGCATATGTTGATGTACTTCTGCCGCCATATCAAAATCTAAGGGTGCAATCACTTGGTCGGACATTTCAAGCACCGTGACCGACAAACCCGCACGATGCAAGTTCTCCGCCATCTCAACACCGATATAGCCGCCACCCATAATCGCCACTGTTTTCGGATTCTGTTCCGTGATATAGTTTTTGACACGGTCGGTATCCGGAATGTTACGAACCGTAAAGACCTTTTTCGATTCAACCCCTACAATGGGCGGACGGATCGGTTCCGCACCCATGGATAAAATCATTTTGTCATAGGTTTCGATATAGGTCTCCCCGGTCTGATTGTTACGCACGGTCGCAGTTTTCTTCTCTCGATCAATTGCGATCATTTCGTGGAATACACGCACATCCACACAAAAACGCTCATAGAAGCTATCCGGTGTTTGGATGGTAAGCGCGTCGCGTTCCGTGATCTCACCACCGATATAGTAAGGAAGTCCACAGTTGGCAAATGAGATAAATTCTCCGCGTTCCAAAAGAATAATCTCGGCGTGTTCATCCAGTCTCCGCAGTCGTGCCGCCGCCGATGCGCCGCCCGCGACACCACCGACAATGATAAATTTAGATTTGTTCATTGAAAGATCTCCTTTTCATGTTATAATCTTGAACAGTATAAAGCAACAAATTTGACAGGGGGATTTTCTATGTTAACCAATTCTGACCTCTCATTCCTCACCTCAACTTTAACCTTTTGGGACAAACTGAATACCGACGACCAAAGCCGCATTTTAGAAAGTACCTCACCGATCGTTTACCACGAGGGTGACAACATCCACAGCGGTGAAAACGACTGCATTGGTGTAATTTTAGTCAAACGCGGCGTCCTACGAACCTATCTCTTATCCGAAAACGGAAAAGAAGTCACTCTATATCGTCTGTATGCAGGTGAATGTTGTATTTTATCCGCATCCTGCCTTTTAAAGAATATCACCTTTGATGTACATATTGATGCGGAATGTGAAAGCGAGATTTTATTGATCCGCTCATCTGTGTTTTCAGAACTGAGCCAAACCAATATCTACGTTGAAAATTTCTCCTACAAAGTCGCTGTCGATCGTTTTTCCGACGTGATGTGGGCCATGGAACAGATCCTATTTATGAGCTTTGACAGACGGCTCGCCATTTTTCTACTCGATGAAATGGCGAAAACAAATTCCGATACCATCCACTTGACCCAAGAGCAAATTGCAAAATATGTGGGCAGTGCGCGGGAAGTTGTGTCTCGTATGCTGAAATATTTCGCGCAGGAAGGCATGGTATCTATTTCCAGAGGCGGCGTCAAAGTATTGAATAAAACAGCACTCCGAATGCTTTGCTGATCTGATAGTTCACAGTATACTTCATTTCTCAGCCTCATACCGTGACTACGTCACACTTGAAAGTGCAGGGGAAATAGAATATAATACTATCTTAGTGCGAAGTCGGAACAGATGCCGGTTTGGTGGCAGAAACGCCTATCAACCCTTGCCGCTGAAAAAAAGGAGGTCGTGTCCGATGGTGGAAGATGAAGCTTTGTACCGCCGCTTTGTAGATGGTGAAGAAAATGCCTTACGGGAACTGATCGAGCGGCATGGAAACAACCTCACCTTTTATATCAATGGCTATACGCATGATCTGAATGAAGCGGAGGATTTGATGCTGGAAGCATTTGCACGCGTCGTAGCGAAGAATCCACACTTTGATGAGCGTGGATTCAAGGCCTATCTCTATAAAACGGGGCGCAATTTGGCACTGCGCTATATCGCGAAAAGGCGTCGTCAATGCTCTTTTTCCTTTGAGGATTTGGGGTGTGAACCGGAGAGTGCGGAGCTATTGGAGGATATATTACATACCAAGGATCGAAACCGCATTGTACATCTGTCGATGGAACGGCTTCATCTTGAGTATCGAGAGGTATTATATCTGCTCTATTTTGAGGGATTGAGCTATAAAGAGGCGGCTGCGGTTATGCATAAAACGGAGAGACAAATTGCAAATCTCGTCTATCGCGGCAAACAGGCATTGCGTACAATTTTGGAGAAAGAGGGGATGACAGATGCGCAATATTGATGAGCGAATGGACTTTGTAATGCAACGTACAAATGAATTAAAGCAAGCAAAAAGACGGCAT
>JAVVSI010000192.1:0-3165 GCA_036654315.1 Evtepia sp.
AATTGATTCCGCTGGTCTTAATGGCAATTGTGGGTATCTTTTTCGGATTAAAGAACGGTGTACTGGTTGAAAACTTTACGCACGTTCTCCCAACATCGGAAATCACTTCCGCATTCGAGACAGCAGGAAAAACTTATACCCCCAGTTCTTCGCCATTTTTCGCGTCGGTTGTTGCGGCCGCCTTTGCGTATGAGGGTTGGATTATCGCGACCTGCATCAACAGCGAAGTACGCGATTCGAAGCGCAATCTACCGCGCGCACTCGTCTTGGGTACCGCTATCGTTATGGCTGTGTACATATTATATTATATCGGACTGAGTGGCGCAATTGATAAAATGAGCCTTATGATTAGCGGCGAAGCCGGCGCACGGGCGGCTTTTACCAATTTATTCGGACGCGCAGGTGGTACCCTGCTCGGCGTTTTCATCGTCATTTCCTGCCTCGGCACCTTAAACGGACTCATGCTTGGCAGTACGCGCGGACTATATTCCATTGCTGCGCGCGGACATGGCCCTCGCTCCGATTTGTTCCAACAAGTAGATCCACAAACAGATATGCCAAGCAACTCTGCCATCATAGCTCTGTTGGTTTGCTCCCTCTGGCTCGTCTATTTTTTCGGTGCCAATTTGACAGATGTACCTTGGTTCGGCGTATTTTGTTTTGACTCCTCCGAATTGCCTATTATTACAATTTACGCGTTTTACATTCCTATCTTTCTCATGTTTATAAAAAACTCCTCTGAAATGTCACTCAACATATTTAAAAGCAAAGTCATGCCGATTTTCGCAATCTGCGGCTGTCTGTTTATGGTTGTCGCAGCATTTATGTCACACGGCATTTCGGTTCTTTATTATCTCATCATTTTTGCGGTTATCATGTTAATCGGGGTCATTTTGGATCGCAAAAACTAAACGCTCTTTCGACCCATCCCGATCATGGCGTGGAATTTTTACGACGCTCCTTTCATATCAATAGAGAATGAAACGGAGGGATTTCGATGAAACTTCTACTCGTCAGGCGAAAACTTTTAATAGGGATCGGCTGTGCCATGCTGGCGGTACTTATGTTCGCTGCCGTCAACCACCCCGCATTTGTAGGTGCCTCGGCAACCGCAAGGCAACTGCCCATTTACTGCGTGCAACGTGATTATAAAGTATGCTCTCTCACATTTGATGCCGCCTGGGGAAACGAGGATACGCAAAATCTAATTGATATTTTCGACCGATATCACATCAAAGCAACTTTTTTTGTTGTTGGAGATTGGGTCGATAAATATCCGGAATCAGTCAAAGCCCTGTCGGATGCCGGTCACGAAGTGATGAACCATTCCTCAAAACATGATCATTTCAATGCGCTTTCGGCAGAGGAAATCATATCCGATATCAGTGCCTGTAACGACAAAATCGAGGCAGTCACCGGAAAACGTCCAACCCTATTCCGCCCGCCGTTTGGCGAATACGATGATCATGTTGTCTCCGCAGTACGCTCTATGGGCATTGAACCCATCCAATGGGACGTGGATAGTCTCGACTGGAAAGACCTCCCTGCAACTGAAATTACAAAACGCGTCACCGCTCGGGTACAGCCGGGATCTATTTGTCTATTCCACAACGCAGCAAAACATACGCCGGAAGCCCTTCCCGCTATTCTTGACGCGCTTTTGCAAGAAGGCTACACCATCGTCCCTGTCTCCGAACTCATTTTGACAGATCCCTATACGATGGATCATACCGGCAAACAAATACCACAAAAGAGCTAACCGGCACTTTAGCCATGTTCAAAATAGCGTCACGGCAAGGAGGATTTCCCTGTATGGATGATAAAATCAAAGTATTACAAGAATGGATTGATGAAAGCAACCACATCGTCTTTTTCAGTGGCGCATCTATGTCCACCGATATTCCCGATTTATATCGGATGGAAGCATCCTATTTCAAAACATATGACTACCCGCCGCAGACAATATACAGCCGTTCTTTTTTAGAGCGCAAACCCGATGCGTTTTTTCGTTTTTACCGTGAACGTGTCCTGAAACCGCTCCTAACGGCTGATCCAAATATCGCGCATCGAAAGTTAGTGGAACTGGAACACGCCAATAAACTGAGAATGATTCTGACGCAAAATACAAATGAGCTTCATCAGGAAGCCGGTAGCCGTAAAGTCATGGAATTACATGGCTCTGTTATGAGAAACAAGTGTCCGCTTTGTGACACGTTCCGTTCTGCACTTGATATTTACGAGTATCCGGGCATTCCCTACTGCACTGTAGATATGTGCGGTGCTGTCATTTCTCCTGACATAATTCTCTATGGTGACGCACTCAATCGCGAACAGATGGCAGAAGCCATTTATCAGGTTCTCATGGCAGATCTTTTAATTGTTGCCGGCAGTTCTCTTCTGGAGTATCCGGCCGCCGCCCTTGTTCCCTACTACTCTCGTAAAAAATTGGTTTTGATTCATGAAAGCGAGTCCATTTTGGATGAGCGCGCAAATTTAATCATCCGCGCGCCAATCTGTGACATCATGGAACAAATCAACATCGCCCCCACAACAGGGCAGAACGGATGAATCCGCAATTCAAATGCCGCACCCTACCGAAGGATGGTAGGGTGCGGCATTTTCACGAGCCGGTGATCAATCCGGGAACCTATGATTAAATTCCTTTTTCAGTGCGGCTCTAAAATCGGGATGTGCAATTTCAATGAGTGCTTTTGCACGTTCACGCAGACTTTTTCCGCGCAGTTGTGCAATACCGTATTCGGTCACGACGTAATTGACTTCATTACGAGAGGTCGTCACTTCCGCGCCTTGATCTATAAATGGGACGATTTTTGAAATCTTCCCGCCACCGGCTGTGGAGGGCATTGCCATCACAGAGCGACCGCCTCGACTCATATTCGCGCCGCGTACAAAATCCACCTGTCCGCCTACACCGGAAATTTGACGCAATCCAACCGATGTAGACACCACTTGCCCCATGAGATCCACCTGTACGCAGGAGTTAATGGAGACAAGATGATCATTCTGACGGATAATATAGGGGTCATTGACGTATTCCACGGGATACATGGCGACATCCGGGTTATTATCAACATAATCATAAAGTCGGCGCGTTCCCATCAAGAACGATGCAACACTACAACCTTTGTGTAAGGTTTTCCGGCG
>JAVVSI010000193.1:0-3110 GCA_036654315.1 Evtepia sp.
CACTCATAGGCAGTCATAATAATAATCGTGACCTCCTTTCCCACAATCTTGCGAATTTCACGGGTCGTTTCAATGCCATTCATATTCGGCATCTTCCAGTCTACCAAAATAATATCATATATTTCATGCCTTGCCCACTTTTTCCGCACTGCCTCTATCGCCTTTATACCGGAAACCACATACTCTGCCTTGAGCCGCATATCCAGCAAAATTTGCTTCGTATGCTGACAGATCAGAATGTCGTCATCCACAATCAAAGCATTCAGGTTTTCAAGATATAGACTCGGTTTGCTCACTTGTCTGCTTTTTTCCGAAATGCCGAGCCGTACCTCAACAATGAACTCACTCCCCACACCCTCAATACTATTAACACTGATTTTTCCGCCCATCAGATCTACTAAATTTTTGCAGATTGCAAGCCCCAATCCCGTTCCGGCATAGGGGGTAGTAGAACCACCGCACTGCTGCTCAAAGGCTTCAAAAATATGGGGCAGAAATCTCTCGCTAATACCAATCCCCGTGTCATTCACTGTGAATTTCATGATCGCTTCACCACGCGTGATTTTTTCCTGATGAATCATAAATTGTACTTTCCCACCGGAAGGCGTGAATTTGATCGCATTGGAAAGAATATTCAGAATCACCTGCTGCAACTTCATAGCATCCCCAATATAAGTATCCTCCGTAAAACTCAAAAGAATCGCATCGTATACCACACCTTTTGCCTGTGCTTGGGCATCACTGATGCTGTTGATCCCATTGATAAAATCTTCAAAAGGAATTTCTTCCTGTCGAACCAGCAGTTTCCCGCTTTCAATTCTGGACATATCTAAAATATCATTGATCAGAGAAAGCAGAAAACGTGCAGAAATGCCCACCTTTGAGAGATAGTCCAATACCTGTTTGGGGTCGTTCACGCAGTCAGCGGCCAAAGTAGACATTCCAATAATGGCATTCATCGGTGTCCTGATTTCATGGCTCATGCGTGAAAGAAATTCCGATTTTGCCCTGCTCGCCTCTTGCGCCGCCAGCAATGCAGTACCCAATATCTCATTTTGTTGCTGTTCTTCATTGTAAAGTGCCGTGATATCCGTTCTGGTGAGAATGATTTTCTTCCTCAGTTTGTCCAAATAAGAAAATTGCATCTTTTTGCGGCTGATACTTCCGTCAGATTCTTTCACACGACAGTAAATTGTATAGACATCTTGCTTCTCAAGCTGCAAAAACAAATTGTCATAGGACATATCATGAATGTTTTGCTCGACTTCTTCTTCAACCAAAAATGCTCTGTTATATTGCGCAACCTCTTCTCTGTAGTTGCTGGTATAAAATGCCGGTAAAGCGGTATTCCCATTTGTTTTCGAAAAAATTGTGTAATCATCCCTCACGGCATCCAGCAAAGCCAAAAAATCGTAGTCCATATTCACCACGCTGTCGATTAAGGCCTGTGCCGTCCTCTTTTTGTCAATATCTGTCGCGTAAATATAGGCTTCCACATCACCCGTTTTCGGATTGAGGAACATATCCAATTCCACTTTAATCCATAAAGCCCTGCCCCCACCAAAACTCATGTAGTTCTCCTGTGAGACACTCGTTTTCCCTTCACAATAGGCTTTTAACAAACTCTCTCGATTAAATACTTTTTTGTATTTCTCCAAATCTTCCGCTTCTATATGGGCAGCATACTCACGCGCAAAAAAACCATCCACCGTTCCATCCGCTTGGAACGTCAAAATCGTGGCATCCTCGCTCTGACCATCCCCACAAATGTTTTGCGTTAAATTCAACTTGAATGAGCCCATTACATCCTGATTATGTATGTTTCGCCATTTGATCTCTTCCTCATAACGCTCCTCCAGCCGAATGCGCTCTGTGATATCCATGGCCGTTCCAATCGCCTTAATGGGTTTCCCCGCATCATCAAATATAGTGGTATAGGAAAGTTCATACCACCACCATCTATCATGACGCTCGTTCCACCAGCGTCCTATGCTTTTTGCCATTTCCTCCCCGGCATAAATTTTTTCAAACATCTGACACAGTGCCGGTACATCTTCATGATACAATGGACTATCACGCTGCGCAAACACCTCCGGTACATTACGGATCATCGTCTGATTGAATGTCTTACTATGTGTCGCATTGTGAATATCATATATCATTTTGTCGGCCAGATCAAACATGGAAATCGTGATGCCGCACTGCTTGGTCGCTCGGGCATAGTTTTCCGCCAGACTTTTATATTCACCTATATTTTCGGCAATGCCTGTCGCACGTACCGCTTGCCCTTTTTCGTCAAACTGCGTGTGATATTGTATTTTCTTCCAAATCGGCGCACCCTGTTCCAAAACCAAAATTTCGCTGACAACTTCTGCCGCCCCCAAGCGAACGCATTCATGTATTCTCAGCCATTCCCCTATACTTTGCTTGTGAATGAGCCCCATGTCAATCAGGTGTTGCGGAAAATTGTCACATGATTGCAAAGTCCCAAGCTCTTCCATTGCATTCAGACCCGACACAGCACCGTTGGTGACAGGATCAAATGTCCAATACTGAATCCCGCAATATTTTAAAATCGTGACTGCACTATCATCCGTTTGTGCATTCCGGCACCCCAAGTTCATGTCCATCATGACCGATGACTCCTTCCAAATTCGGATTCTGCCTCTCTGATCTTCTTATCTTCATGTAATGCCTTCACTTGATCTCATGTTCTTTTTTGCGGTACTTTTCGGAATAACCTATGTATTTTCCGTGCTTAATACGAGCGTCTGCGGGTTTCTCTGCATCCCTTGGAATCGCCCAAACCCGCACAAAGTGAACTGCGCCCGGGATACGTCCTTTTGTACACAAGGTGGACACTCGCCGCGCACTGAGTCCCCACTTCTTTGCAGCCTCTGCCACGGAAATAAAATCTTCCATATTCATCCTCTTTTCACTATGGAATCTTAACACTCAAATTATAATCTTTCAGCGGAATAATGTCAATCCGCTTTTTCCTAAACCCTTTTTCACGCTTGAAATAGCCACATTACAGTGATATAATGAAAAATAAATGCCCTGCGGCTTTCGCCGCAGGGCATTTATTTTGTTTACGTCATCTCCACAGT
>JAVVSI010000194.1:0-3105 GCA_036654315.1 Evtepia sp.
CTTTTGCGCCACGGCAATCACGCGCATACCATCCCGATTAAATTGATCCACTGTTTTAAGAATTTTCTCGCGCATATCGTGTGTCAATGCTTCGATTTTGCCATCGTATTCCGCAAATGCGCAAATGGATAATGTCTCCTCTACAGCACCTTTGGTAATCATCTGTGCCTTTCCGTTCTGATCCTCTACCACAACGGAGAGGCGGCGGCGCGTAAAATCAAACGGAATTTCGTCTACTTTTCGATACGCCTTGGATAAGGCAACAAGAGAGGGGTTCTCCGCTTCCTTTTCTTCCGTCCGGCACATAATCGCAAGATCCATCAGATTTTTATATCCCGTCTGAAAGTAGCTGTTCAAATACGCATGACGTAAAACGCGTATATTGTCTTTGCCGTGTACGTCCATATGATACTCAAGAACCACCCTGTCCTGCGTCAGTGTCCCGGTTTTATCGGTACACAGTACGTCTATCGCTCCAAAATTTTGAATTGAGTTCAGATTTTTGACAATGGTTTTTTTCTTTGACATTGAGACTGCGCCTTTGGCGAGACAGGTGGTTACAATCATGGGGAGCATTTCCGGCGTTAATCCGACTGCGATGGATATAGCGAATAAAAATGCATCCAACCAATCGCCTTTTGTAATCCCATTGATGAAAAAAACGACCGGAACCATAACAAGCATAAAACGAATCAATACCCAAGATACGGAGTTGACACCCTGTGTGAAACTGGTTTCAGCCGCCTCACCCGCAACTGCCCGTGCCATAGAACCAAACATGGAGTGATCCCCTGTCGCTACAACAAGCGCAGTTGCAGAACCACTGATCACATTTGTTCCCATAAATGCGAGGTTCGGATATTCAGTCAAGGAATCCTGACAGTCCATGACCACTTGTGGCTTTTTTTCCTGTGGATCGCTTTCACCGGTCAGTGCCGATTGACTAATAAACAAGTCTTTCGCCTCTATGATTCTCAGATCGGCAGGAATCATATCACCGGCAGACAGATAAACAATATCACCGACCACAACATCCTCCAAAGGAATCTCCTGTTTTCCTGTCACTTTGCGTGCTACAGTACAGGTTGTGGTAATCATAGCAAGCAACTTTTCCGCCGCGTTACCTGAGCGCATTTCCTGAATAAAACGCAGACTGCCCGAAATGCAAACCATTGTCAAAATAATCACAACAGTCAAAGGCGCGATCTCTGTACCCTGTTTTAAGGGTAAAATGATGTCTGTGAACGTGGATACTATGGCCAAAAAGAACAAAATAGCCGTAAATGGGTTGATAAATGCCTCTGCAATTTTTTTGTAAAGCGGTTTTTGTTTCTCATGGGTCACTTTGTTGCTACCATACCGCAAGCGATTTGCAGCGATATTCGTTTCATCTAAACCGCCTATACCACTCCTTAATTCTTCTAATAAGACAGGGATGGTTGTAGTTGCCGCATGACGCAGCTTGTCCTTGTTGAGACTTTTCAGTGTCTCTGTTGTCTTTGTTTTTTTGTTCATTTTTGAATCCCTCCTTGCAAGACTGACAATTAAATGTTTTCCTTTGACAGTGCTTTCGACCGCTTGTCAGGACAAGTGAAATCCTAAAAAACAAAATCTCCATATCAAAGTACAAACAATGATATGGAGAAAAATCCCATAGAAACCCGCCCTGCATCTGAGATACAAGTCGTCACCGTTTGAGCTTTAACTCTACAGGGCGATGAAACTACATTATGTGATACCTTGGTTTCGATATCACCTGTTCAAACCTTCTCATGATGTCTCCATCACTCCGCGGCAGCAGTCCGTATCCCTGTAGGAGCCTTACCTACCGGAAATATTTAATTCTGCATTATAATACACGCATGAATTATATTTGTCAAGCATTTTTATTGGGGTGGAATATTTTGTTTGCCAAAAATCAAAAATCTATGATACAATGTTCAAAACGTCGGATGATGTTCCGATAGACTCTTTTTTGTACAAAAGGATTTTGAAAGTTGGAGTTTACATGAGAGAATTTACGATTGATAAAAATGATTCCGGTCAGCGACTCGATCGCTGGCTTTCTAAAACATTACCCCTCCTCCCTGCCCCTCTCGCTCAAAAATATATCCGCCTCAAACGCGTGAAACGGAACGGAAAAGGTGCCAAACGAGATGATCGTCTGGTTTTGGGGGACGTTTTGACCCTCTACATCAATGATGAATTTTTTGAGGTTCCGACACCCGAAAACGCCTTTCTCTCCATTTATACCCCACAGGTAGACCTTGTATATGAAGATGAAAATTTAATTCTCGTGAATAAACGTGCGGGGATGGTCGTACACCCGGATGAAACAGAACGCGTCAACACTTTAATTACACATATCCAGGCGTATTTGTATCAAAAAAAAGAATGGGATCCCCGCCTGGAACATTCGTTCGCACCTGCACTTTGCAACCGAATTGACCGCAATACCTCCGGGATTGTGATCGCTGCTAAAAACGCTGAGACACTTCGTATCATGAATCAAAAAATTCGGGATCGTGAGCTTGAAAAAGCGTATCTCTGTATCATTCATGGACAAATAGAGCCGCCCATCGGTACACTACGCGGCTTTATTCGAAAAGATGAAGAAAAAAAAACAGGTGACCGTTTTTGAAAAACCGGTTACAGGTGGACGTAGTGTCGTCACGAAATACCGCACCCTCGCCTACAATGCCCCGCTCTCACTCATGGAATGCCTGCTCGTCACAGGCCGGACACACCAAATTCGTGCGCAATTCGCCCATGCCGGACATCCTCTCTTGGGGGATGGAAAATATGGAAATCAACGCGAGAATACCCCCTATGCGCGCAACTATCAGGCACTCTGTTCTTATCGCCTTACGTTTCAGTTCAGTTCGGATGCCGGTTGCCTGAACTATTTGAACGGAAAAAGTTGGCAACTGGATTCGGTAGATTTTGTAGCAGAATATGGTTTCTCTGATCTCATACTGAGCCATGTAACGCGCCCACTTCCATAGCATGAAAAATGGACGACCTAATCAAAGGTCGCCATTTTTTTGATTTTTCCACTGATCGTCTTGGGTAAGGCGCCCACAAACTCGACACTCCGAATCCACT
>JAVVSI010000195.1:0-3093 GCA_036654315.1 Evtepia sp.
AATAACCAAAAATCCGTTTAAGAAACGAAATCCTCCGATACCCCTTTGAGCAAATTTCTACATATCCAGAAAAAGCCAACCGCGCACGCCTATGATCTGATTATTCATAAAATACCGCCCTTATCTCATTATAATAAAGAATGTAAGTAATCCGCTTGCCAATATCAATCTCACCAATACTGCCAAGTGCAAAGCGGTTCGCAGCCCCTTCATAGACACGAAATATTTCATTGTCATACGGATGCATATAATAGATTTCACCGTCCTCAAAGTAGATGCGGCGGTTATCAATCTTTTTGACCACGCCGGTCTTGACGCCGTCCGTACCCATACTTGAAACCGTCCATGCCTCCCTGGGTGCAGTCAAATCAATCGGCATACCCATCACACGGATATCCTGATCGTCAAATAAAACACCTTCACGGAATACAATATGCGAATTATTCGGAACAGTCTCCGCTATTTCCTGAGTTACCGCATATTCATGCTCGGAATTCTTGCTCACCACTGTCAGTTTGCAAATAGTATCACCATCTTCGTCAACCGCAGTCACTTTTCCTGTCACCAGTCCAAATGTTTCTTCCGCTCTGTAAATCCCGGTCAAGTCCTTACTAAGCACTACCAAACTGACATCAGAGGACCCCTCTTCCGCATAAAATTGGAGTTGCGTTCCACTGCACGAACGGTTGTTCAGGTCATTCCATCGCACCTCTTTGACCGAAAACTCCCCTTTTCTTTGATAAATTCCTACCATTTTGGCACCATCAAAGTACAATGTTCTGCCACCAACATTCATATAAGCCAGCGAATCGTTTACGAATTGGGTTGGCGATGCAATTGCATCGCCAAAGCCCTCCAAAGGTTTTAACTTTTTGATCCGCTTTACCTCACCAAGCGCATTGGTTTTAAACTTATAAACTCCCTTGCCATCGTAATTTCTGGCATTTTTGAACACATCTTCCAGAGACAGGCCATCCTCCAAAGCGACTTTCTTCGCAATAATAAAATCTTTGGTCTCAATTTTATTATCGACGAGAACCAGCCGAATTTGATCCTGCTGGAACATCCCACCTTTTACCGCGCCCGCCACAATCCCGATGAACTCAGATGATGTCATTTTGTCATCCGTATAACAGCGCAAATAAGTTATATATCCGTTGGCATCCAGATAACCCTTTACATCACGATTGAATAAACCCGAAAACTCCGTCGACTTTTTGTATGTTTCGCCATCTACAGAGAGATAGAAGTTGTCCGCCCGGTAAGCATAGATTGCGTCACCCACCATAAGCTCTTCAGTTCCCACTGTGTGCAGTGTCTCCAGCATAGTCCTCTCTGAGGCAACAAGGACCAAAACGTCATTGTCTTCATCTTTATAATAATCAAAATAGCTGTCCGCCTTTAGTTCACTTTTATCACGACTCTGCTTGTCAATATAGACCAGCACTTTTGTAAAATCAGAAATTGCCGGGAACTTTAATCCTTTCCGGTCACCTTTGGTATAGGTAATCCCATCACTTTTTACCGACTCAATAATTCCTCCTCGGGAGAGTTCCCAGCCTTCAATGGCGGTGACTTTGTTCTGTACTAAAACCAGCTTTACAAACTGTCCAGTCAGTCCAATCGCAGTATCACCTACCAATGCACCATTATAATAAATCACAGCACTCTGAGCCAAATTATAATCCCGCTTATCATCGAACAAGGCAATTTTTTTGATGTAGTCCGCCTGATACTGGTGTTCTTCCGCATCTCCATTAACAGAATAGATATAGGCATACCGGATTTCTGTGTTCTTGGTTTCCAGTATACTGACAATCTTCCCGTCTTGTCCAGTCCAAACTTCAACCGGAGCATGAGAAAAATGATTGATGTCGAGACTTCCATCTGCCTGCATTGAGATGCGATCTCCAGCCTTCACCTGCTCTCTCCCGCTAGAGAGTTCTACGCTATCAATTGTAATCTGTGCAGTGTAATTTGTATCCTCTACGGTTTCCACAACACCACGGTAGAGGGAATATCCCAGCGTTTCCACCAACATTTTGCCACCACCCTGGTGCAGATCTGTGCCGTCAGTTTTGTATTCTACACTTGCCATCTTGGTTTTCAGCGCATCCATACACAGAATAGCAAACTGATCTGGCGTAATCCCTGCCGACGAATCAACGCCATGCAGAAGCCCCAGTTTGTGGGCAAAAGCAACATAACTGCCCATTTCTATGACGCTTCGATAACCCAGTGCATCCAAAATCACCTCGGCTGTTTGCTCTGCACTTGCGGGCTGAACCGCCGTTTCTTCATTCACGCCCTTCACAGCAGATGCCCGAAGACGAGAAGCGACATTGTTTAATTGTCCCTGCGTAACCCACTGTACATCCGATGTCAACTCAGCAGGCAGAATCCCCATGTTTCTCAGATGGATGAAATCCCGCTGTGCCGGCTCTAATTGACCCCACACTGGCAAAGTAATCAATTGGGATATCACCACTGCAATGAGTAAGAGAGAAAGTATTTTCGTTTTCATAAGGATCCTCCTTCATTAATCCGTTTTGGTTTTCAGATATACGCCGTAAATCATTTTCGCCGCTGACGCTCTATTAGCAAATTCCCGCGGTGCACATTGATTCTCTCCAACTCCATTAAAGAACTGATTACTTCGCATCCGGTAAACCGCCACTCTTGCGTAATCACTAATCATATCATCATCTTCGAACAGATCATAAACCCACTCACTAAGTGGAATATTCAGCCGCGTCAGCAGGCGATCTAAAAGCACCGCCATATCTTCTCGCGTAATTGGTTCACCAATGCCAAATCGTCCGTTAGAGTTCCCGTTCACAATCCCATATTGATATGCACTTGCGACAGAAGAATAATACCAATCTTCTGGGTCTACGTCGGTGAACGCACATACAGCGTCGGGATTTACAATTCCAAACGCAAGTGAGATCATTTTGACAAATTCCTCACGTGTTACATTTTCCTGCGGGTTGAATTCGATTGCGTTCACACCGCTGATTATCCCCATTCGGTTTAATTCTAGAATGCTCTCCGTCGCCCACTCATACCCTTTTAGATCCTGAAAGACGGCCG
>JAVVSI010000196.1:0-3085 GCA_036654315.1 Evtepia sp.
GAACAAATATCTACCGCGAGCAAAGAGGCATCGGGAACCAGTAATATGAAATGCATTTCCAATGGTGCCATCATTTTGGGTACGATGGATGGGGCCAATGTAGAGATTGCGGACTGTGTTGGCAAGGAGAACATGGCGATTTTTGGCTTAACCGCAGAAGAGGTGATTCGATACCAAAACACCGGTAGTTATTCCTCTTGGCATCAATATCACCAAATCCCGGCCATCAAAAGTGTGGTTGATCAGCTCATCAATGGATTCTTTCCGGCAGACACGAATTTCTGGGATATCTATAACAGCCTGTTAATCGACAACGATCCTTACTTTATTTTGCAAGATTTTCCGACTTATCTCACGACAGTCAATCAATTGAGCCAATTGTATCTGAATCAAGAAAAATGGCAGAGGTGTTCCCTGATGAACATTGCAAATTCCGGTTTCTTTTCTTCGGACAGAACAATCAAAGAATACGCAAATGAAATTTGGCATGTTGCGTATAAAAAATAAAAAATAGTGTGGAGTGAAAACATGAAAGAGAAACAAATGTTGGCCATGTTACTCGCCGGTGGGCAAGGAAGCCGCTTGGGCGCGTTGACGCAGCATTTAGCAAAACCCGCTGTTGCTTTTGGTGGTAAGTACAGGATTGTTGATTTCAGTTTGAGCAATTGCGCGAATTCGCATATTGATACGGTCGGTGTGTTAACGCAATATAAGCCACTCTTACTCAATGCCTATATTGGTACCGGAATGGCTTGGGACTTGGATAATCGGGAAGGTGGCGTTTATATTCTCCCCCCCTATGTCAGTGAGAATGGCGGGAATTGGTATAATGGGACTGCGGATGCAGTGTATCAAAATATGGACTTCATCAAAGGCTATCATCCAAACTATGTTTTGATCATTTCAGGTGATCATATCTATGAGATGGATTATCATCAGATGTTAGAATTTCATATGGAGAAAAATGCAGATGTGACGATTTCTTCGATGTCCGTACCGATAGAGGAAGCCTCCCGATTTGGTGTGATCGTGGCGGATGAAAACAAAAAAATTACCGAATTTCAGGAAAAACCCCAAAATCCAAAAAGCAATTTGGCTTCTATGGGTATCTATATCTTCAATTGGGATGTTTTGCAAAAGGCACTGGAGGAAGATGAAGAAAACAAGGGTTCAGATCACGATTTTGGGAAAAATATTTTACCCAAATTATTAGATGATGGCAAAGGCTTGTATTCTTATGATTTCACCGGCTATTGGAGAGATGTCGGAACGATAGAAAGTTATTATGAAGCGAATATGGAACTGCTGCAAGAACATCCACCCTTTCATATTTTCGAGGCAAAGATCTATTCGAACAATGACATTTTACCGCCACATTATTTGGGGATCAATGCCGGCATTGCCAACAGTTTGGTCGCAAACGGCAGCACCATTTTTGGAAATGTAAAAAATTGTATTATTGGAAGCGAAGTTTTGATTGAGGTGGGCGCGCAGGTGGAAAATTCCATTATCTTAGCGGGTGCAAAGATTTGCAGTAACGCCGTTGTCCATAAGACAATTGTGGGAGAGAGAGCCGTGATTTCAGAGGACTGTGTCGTCGGAATCCCCACAACAAATCACCACAAGGTGGGATTAGCGTGGTGGAAGATGATTATGTGTTAACGGCAGGCTCCCGCATCAAAATGGGTGAAAATGTAGGCTTCCGGTTTCGACAGGAGGGAAAGTGATGTATCGAACGATTGGACTGATTTGTGGTAACTATGCGCCTGATATTGGAGAACTGACAGCATCCAGACCCTTAATCGCACTCCCTGTGGATGGTCGTTATCGCTTGATGGACTTTTCCATGTCGAATTTGGTGAACTCGGGGATTAAGACGGTGGGGATTATTGCGCCACAAAATTATCGCTCTGTTTTAGATCATTTGGGAACAGGCAAGGGCTGGTTCTTGAATAAAAAGAACGGCGGAATTTTCATTCTGCCGGGTCATGATTACGGACTCAAGCACTTAGATAACAAATTTTTGTTAAAAGATCTTGCGATTAACAGAGAATTCTTGGATAAGTCCGATGGCGACCAAGTGATTATTAGCAGTGGCAATCAAATTTTCAATATTGATTATACGCCGATTATGGTAGATCACAGAAAAAAGAATGCGGATATTACGCTCATTTATAAGCAGGGGCAAACGGTAGAAAATGGTTTGTACTTAGACGAAAGTCATGATAGACTGCAATTGAGTTCGAGCGGGGAAAAGTTGTTTGTTGATTGTTATATCATGAAAAGATCGGTCTTGTTAAAAGTCTTGGAACTCTACAAAGGCAAAGAATATACCGGCTTTGATGAAATTATCAACAATTTATCCAATACCTCTTTGAATGCCTATGAATTTAAGGGTTACCTTGGCAGAATTGAATCGGTGAAAGACTATTTTGACTGCAATATGGATTGCCTGAACTCTAAAATCCAGTGGGAACTTTTCATGATGCACAACAGAATTCATACCAAAATCAAGGATAATCCCCCCAGCTGGTATTTAACCCATGCGCATGTACAGAATTGTTTTATTGCGAGCGGCAGTACAATTGATGGAGATGTGAGTGATAGTATTCTTTTTCGCGGGGTTCAGGTAAAAGCGGGGGCAGAAATCAAAGGTTCCATTTTATTACAAGGCGTGGAAGTGGGAGAAAATGCTGTTTTAGAGCATGTCATTGTGGATAAATATGCAGTGATTTCGCCCGACGTCGTGATGAAAGGGACGAAGGAGAACCCAATTATTTTGGGAAAGAAAGCCGTCATTTAGGAGGTTGCTTATGCAAGTATTATATGCCGCGTGGGAAGCTGCGCCGTTTTTAAAGACAGGCGGCCTAGGCGATGTGGCGGGCGCATTGCCTGCTGCCTTGCAGGCAGAAGCCTGCGATATCAGGGTAATTTTGCCAAAGCACGGCAGTATTCCCGCTGAATTGCTGAAAGAATTAAAACCAGTCGCAGATTTTTATTTTGATTTGAGTTGGAGACGACAATACTGTGGCATAGAAGAATTGATCTACCATGATGTCCATTATTATTTCGTCGATAATCAATA
>JAVVSI010000197.1:0-3085 GCA_036654315.1 Evtepia sp.
CAATCCCGCACGCGCCACACCCCACGCCGTTTGCATACGAAGATGCGGCGGGGCGAGTCGAACCGAAATTCCACGCTCTTTCAAATATCCATAACAGAGGTTCGCACCATCTCCAACTACAGTTTGCATCGGCGCGTTTTCAAACTCCAAGGCTGCCAAGGCAATCGCGCAATCTTCAGAAAGGCGCACAAGTGTCTCTCCGTCTGTTTGAAAGCGTGCATGATAGATTTCATTCCGTCTCGCATCCATGGCAGTACAAATCTCACCCGGGATCCCAACAAGATTCCATGCCATAGATTCCAAGGTCGAACAGGCGGCACAGGGAAGATCTGCCGCCCATGCCAATCCCTTTGCCGCCGCTACCCCAATACGTAGACCTGTAAATGAACCCGGTCCCACAGCAACCGCGATCATATCCATCTGTCCCAAGGTATATCCGCAACCTGCCAAAAGTGCTTCCGTCATCGGCAGTAGCGTTTGGCTATGTGTGAACCCGCTATTTTGAAATGTCTGTGCAATTAAAGTTTCACCTTCGCAAATTGCCACTGATGCCGCTGTTGCCGAGGATTCCAATGCCAAAATTTTCATTTCTTGTCTCCTCCGGAAATCGTAATGACACGCTGATGATCCGTGTTTCCACGTCGGATATCAATCTCAATACAGTCCATATCCAACGACACATTCTCACTCCACTCAACAGCACAAATTCCACCGCGCTTCAAAAAATCTTCCCAGCCAATATCAAAAAGTTCGTCGGTGGAAGATAGGCGGTATAGATCAAAATGGAACAGCGGAAGCGTACCACCTTCATACTCGTTCACAATTGTAAATGTAGGACTTGTAACGCGCTGCTGTATCTGTAATCCGCGCGCCATACCACGCACAAACGCAGTCTTACCCGCACCAAGATCCCCGCGAAATGCGACGACTGTACCCGGCTTCCACTGCTTTACCAGTGTTTCACCAAGCAGTTCGGTTTCTTTTTCACTTTCAGAATATTGTTCCATAGGCTTCCCTCTCATCAGAATCACGCATCATCTCGTGATTCAATATTTCGATGTATTATAACACACTTTGTTTTTTTCTGCAAAACCTCTTTGTAATTTTCTTATTCCGTGGTAAAATAGAAAAAGCAAACGATTGGGGGTTGCTTTCTTGAATCAACTGAAACATACAAATGGGTCCTTCTTTCACAAAGGTGACTGGACACTGTTTCTCCTTTGTGTATGCGCTAATATTTACGGACTCATTCTGATTTATAGCGCAACACGATATACACCGGATTTGCACAGCGCGGTCATCAAACAAATCTTTGCTATGCTCGTCGGCTTCCTTGCGTTTGCCTTTTTTACTTTCGTCGATATTGAACTCATTTTAGAGCGTTTCTGGCCTTACATTGCCGGATTTAACGTCCTTTTTCTGCTCCTGCTGATCCCATTTGGCAATGATGATGGAACGGGAAATAAAAGCTGGATTGAAATTCCGGGCACCCCTTTTAATATCCAACCTGCCGAAATCGTCAAACTCACATTTGTTCTCTTGATCGCCCTGCAATTTTCCCGACTCCGAAAATCCGGTGTCAGTCGTCCCAGCTCCTTGCTCCAAACAGCAGGACACACTTTATGCCTCTGTGCCTTGATTTTCGTCGTATCCAGCGATATGGGCATGGCACTCGTCTATATGTCCGTCTTTGTCATCATCGCTTGGGCCGCCGGTGTCCAAATTTTATGGTTCCTCTTGGCAATCGGCGGGGTCGGCGGGGTCGGATTCCTCGTCTGGCCCCATCTGCCAAACTATATTCAAATGCGTGTTATGGTCGTCTTGGATCATAGCTTGGATCCCTTGGGAAAAGGATTTCAGCAAATGCGCAGTCTACTTGCCATCGGTTCCGGACAATTGACCGGACAAGGTTATTTGCGCGGTATTCAAACACAGAGTACCGCCTCCTCCGCGCTCC
Organism: Evtepia sp.; assembly: GCA_036654315.1. Lineage (GTDB taxonomy): Bacteria > Bacillota > Clostridia > Oscillospirales > Oscillospiraceae > Evtepia. Next base: position 1,958 of record JAVVSI010000197.1, read on the forward strand.
CTGCTCGTCATACCGACTTCATCTTCTCGGTCGCAGGCGAAGAGTTTGGACTCATAGGCTGTGTTTTGATCCTAGCCATCTTAACCACCATTATTATCCGCTGTATTTGGATCGCACGCACCGCGCATAACCCGCTTTGTGCCTATATTGCCGTCGGATACGCCGGAATGCTCGCAATACAAACCGCTCTCAATGTCGGTATGTGCCTGTTTGTATTCCCTGTTGTCGGCTTGACCCTGCCCTTTTTCAGCTATGGCGGCTCCTCACTTGTCGCACTTTATATTGCAATGGGAATTCTATCCGGGGTCAAAATGCGCTCGCGTCCCAGTTGGTTGCGTGATCGAAATACAACCTGAATACGAGCAATCGCAACTTCATGCAAATAGAACCCGATCTCCCATGCATAACCTCCACCCTTTCGGAAACACTAGAATCATATTCTTGCTTAGGAGGTTATTTTTTTGATCACATTTTTTCGGCGCAGTTTGCGCTTCTTGATTCTTGCAACATTTCTCTTCTCAATTCCCGCCTCAGCATTTGTATTCGGGACAGAAGAAGATTTGACCGCCCTCTCCCCCGCTTCCAATCAGCCACCCATTGCTCAAAATATGGAACTTGCCACCTATCAGAATATCGCCTCCACAGGCCGCTTTTTAGCCACAGACCCCGAAGGCGATCTCATCACCTTCCGGATTACCAAAAAACCGGCACGTGGTTCTGTTGCAATTTCAGAGGGAACACAGTTCATATACACGCCCTATGAGAACAAAACCGGAAAAGATTCCTTTTCCTATGTAGCAGAAGATGCAGGTGGAAATACCTCTACACCCGCTACCGTCAAATTCAAAATTAAAAAGCCGGACACCAAAGTCACCTATGCAGATATGAATGGTCACCCTGCACATTCTGCGGCAATTCGATTGGCAGAGAAAAATATCTTGACAGGTGCTCGTCTCGGTACGGTCTACTTCTTTCAACCAAATGTATCCGTCACACGAGAAGAATTCTTGGCGATGGCGATGGACACAATGGGCGTGAAAACACTGCGCGATGCGACTGCCACGGGTTTTGCAGACGACGATTTGATTGCCGCTTGGGCAAAACCATATATCGCCTCTGCACTCAAAT
>JAVVSI010000198.1:0-3077 GCA_036654315.1 Evtepia sp.
GTCAGCAACAGTCTGTGAATCAGGAATCTCGTGACTTTAGTCATGAGAGGTTCAAGGTCAAGCGTAGCCACGGTTGCTATTACGCTTGTCATGATGGCATTTATGTTTCCTGTCGCGTTAAAATGGACAGTAGAAAAGGCACGCAATGTCTTTGTTATGGTTTTTATGCTTGTTTTCGTGGGCGGTGGTCTGATCGCAAAGACGTTGAATTTAGACGCATTATCCAACATCCCGCTTATCCCGATTAGCATTGGTATTTGCGTCTGCGCGGTTCTGATGTACGTAATCAGTTACTGCGTGAGCTGCCGTATTTATGAGAAAAAAGAATTTTGATGTGCCAAAATGGTACAAAAGAACGGGAGGACAGCTGGAACCGTCCTCCCGTTATAAAAGATTATTTGTGTTTTCGTGCGATTGCGAGTCTGGCTTTTTCCGCGATTTTTTCAGAGGTAAGGCCATAAAACTCCAAAACCTTGAGTGCCTGGCCGGAACGCCCAAACTGATCTTCTACGCCGTGGCGGATGACGGGTACGGGGCAGTTTTCAGACAAAAATTCTGCAACGGCACCACCAAGTCCGCCTAAAATAGTATGCTCTTCGCTGGTCACAATTGCACCGGTTTCCTGTGCGGCAGCGAGGAGGAGTGCTTCATCCAAGGGTTTGATGGTGTGGAAATCCAGCACGCGTGCATCAATGCCTTCTTTGGCAAGGAGATCTGCGGCAGCGAGTGCGCGTTGTACCATCATGCCCACCGCAACAATGGTCACATCTTTCCCCTCACGGAGGGTCACGCCTTTTCCGATTTGGAACCCTGTGTCAAGACTGACAGTATCGACAGCCAAGCGTCCCAGACGCATATAGGCAGGGCCGTCATAGGCGAGAAGGGCGCGGACAGCTGCGCGCATCTCATTGCCATCGCAAGGGCAAAGTACAGTCATATTGGGAATGGCACGCATAATCGCGAAATCTTCGATACATTGGTGTGTGGCACCATCCTCACCGACGGAAAGACCACCGTGAGAGCCGATGATTTTTACATTGAGTTTCGGATATGCAACACTGTTGCGTACTTGTTCCCAAACGCGTCCCGCCGAAAAGATCGCGAAAGAGTTGACAAACGGTTTTTTTCCACAGGTCGCGAGTCCGGCGGCAACACCGACCATGTTCGCTTCGGCGATGCCCATATTCAAAAAACGGTCGGGATACGCTTTTGAAAAATCCTTTGTCATAGTAGAGCCGGACAAGTCCGCATCCAACACAACAAGGTTTTTTTCTGTTGGAGCGAGTTCTACCAGCGTTTGTCCATAGGCGGCTCTGGTTGCAATATTCTCTGACATTTACAATCCCTCCGTTTCATTCAGTGTGGCGACAAGTTCGGCACGCGCTTTGATATACTGCGCTTCGTTTGGTGCTTTGCCGTGCCAAGCGGGATCGTTTTCCATAAAGGAAACACCTTTTCCTTTGATGGTCTTTGCCAAAATGACCGTTGGTGCATCGTGTTGGGTTTTGGCTTGTTCAAAGGCAGCGGCGATTTCTTCATAATCGTGGCCATTGACTTTCAGGACGTGCCAACCGAATGCCTCAAACTTTTTGTCCAAGGGTTCGGAGGGCATGACATCGCTTGTTTTTCCGTCAATTTGCAGACCGTTGACATCAATAACAGCGCAGAGATGATCCAGTTTATATTTCGCGGCACTCATCGCAGCTTCCCAAACCTGACCCTCTTCAATTTCACCGTCACCCAGCAAAGCATAAACCCGATAGTCTTTTTGATCCATATGCCCGGCGAGAGCCATACCGACGGCGGCGGAAATACCCTGACCCAGAGAACCGGTCGACATATCGACACCGGGGACATGATGCATTTCGGCGTGACCCGAAAGATGTCCGTCAATTTTTCGAAAATGCTGCAGTTCCTCTTCGGGGAAGAGACCTCGTTGTGCTAAAATTGGGTAAAGGGCAGGTGTACAGTGTCCTTTTGAGAGTACAAATCTATCTCTATCCGGATCATTTGGATTGGGCAGATTCATTGTTTCAAAGTAGAGGACGGCCAGAATGTCCATCGCTGAAAAAGACCCCCCCAAGTGACCCGAGGAACAGTCATAGACCATATCCAAACCCAGCAACCGTCCCTTTGCCGCTATATGCGCAAGCTTTTTTTCATTTGTTTGCTTCATAGAAGTATTCCTTTCCGGTTTCCACAAAATTCCGCTGTGGAAATCAAGTGCCAAAAATAGTTTGTTTTATAGTTTACCACGGAAAAAACACAAGGTCAAATTTTTTGACAAATATGCTTTACTTTTTCTGAAAATGTGTTATAATTCATAGACACATGGGGGCGTAGCTCAGCTGGGAGAGCGTACGGTTCGCATCCGTAAGGTCAAGAGTTCGATCCTCTCCGTCTCCACCATTGCATTTAGAATACGAACCCTTTTTCGGAGGGTTCGTATTTTTTGCGTTTACATCATCGACAAAGATATCGTCTGTTTCTTTGATCATATCAATATATGAAATTTGTTTTCCACCCTTAATATTGTAAAAAACAGTTACCTAATCATCGTATAAAAAATGGATATATGTCAATACTTTGGACAAAAAAAGTTGAAAGACTATACTGCCTTTTTTAACTCCATATCTTCCTTTTGAAATCGCAGATGCACTGGATAAGCTACGCATTACCGATAAAACCGCCCCCTATCAAATCAAGGTATAGTGATTTTATATTGTTGGTTGCTAAAAATTTTGGCTTATTTGAGTAAAGATGGCACTTTAGAGCCAACAGAACGTGCTATGATGTCATTATGAAGAAAGGGAAAGCCGGAGGGTTTTTCATTCCTCCGGCTTGCGCTATAGTGTGCCTTATTGTTTTGCCGATTCGCCAAGGTAGCATCTCAAAGCATCCTGTAAAATTTGAGAAAAGTTTACGTTGGCAGCTTCAGCTTCGCGGTTGAGCCAAGCGGGAATCGTCAGTGTTTTTTTAATGACCTTGTTATTGATCCGATCCCGAACGGCAGGCATGAAAACTTCTACCATTACGACCACTGCGCCACCTTCCGGCTTGAGCTGTTTCACCTCTGA
>JAVVSI010000199.1:0-3077 GCA_036654315.1 Evtepia sp.
TGCGTCGGTATGGATGTCAATTCCATGAAGCCGCTCGATAATCTCTGTCATCCGATCTCTGTCATCCGTGATGCAGAGGAGCTGGCTGCCGATGCGTTTGGAGCCGCACACGCATTCTTAATGGTCGGTGGTACAACCTCTGCGGTACAAAGTATGATTCTCTCCACAGCCAAGCACGGCGAGAAAATTATTTTGCCCCGCAATGTACATCGTAGTGTCATGGGTGCTTTGGTGCTTTGCGGTGCAGTTCCGGTTTATGTCAATCCGGACTGTGATACCCGTCTTGGGATTCCGCTCGGCATGAACCTCTCCGCCGTGGAAAGAGCCATACACGAAAATCCGGATGCGAAGGCGATTTTGGTCAATAACCCCACATATTATGGAATTTGCTCCGATTTGCGCAGTATTGTTCGCCTTGCACACGCACATGGTATGCTTTGTCTTGTCGACGAGGCGCATGGTACGCATTTTTATTTTGGTGAAAATCTTCCGATTTCGGCAATGGCAGCCGGTGCAGATATGGCGGCAGTCTCTATGCACAAGTCGGGCGGGAGTCTAACGCAAAGCTCTTTGCTTTTAATTGGTCCCGCCATGCAGGAAGGTCATGTACGTCAAATGATCAATCTGACGCAAACAACGAGCGGCTCTTATCTTTTGCTTTCGAGTCTTGATATATCGAGACGGAATCTGGCGTTGCGGGGGAAAGAAGCATTCGGGGGTGTTGTTGCGCTTGCCGAATACGCCCGTTCGGAAATCAACGCCATTGGTGGATATTATGCCTATTCGCGAGAACTCTGTAACGGCGTGAGTATTTTTGATTTTGATGTTACGAAGCTGTCGGTTCATACACTGGATATTGGACTTGCCGGTATTGAAGTCTACGATTTATTACGCGATGAATATGACATTCAAATTGAATTTGGTGACCTGGGTAATATTTTAGCTTATCTTTCTATTGGGGATCGTCAGCGCGATATTGAGCGACTGGTGAGTGCTTTATCAGAAGTACGCCGTCGTTTCGGCGGCGAAAAAACCGGTTTAATGCAGCAGGAGTATTTGGATCCTGTGGTTGCCGTCTCACCGCAGACCGCCTTTTATGCAGAAAAAGAAGCTTTGCCCATTTCCGATACGGCCGGTCGGGTTTGCAGTGAATTTGTGATGTGTTATCCACCGGGCATTCCGATTTTGGCACCGGGGGAACGGATCACGAAAGACATTTTGGATTACATCAAGTATGCGAAAGAAAAAGGATGTTCTATGACAGGCCCGGAGGATCCGGAAATTGCGTTTTTGAATGTACTGACAGAGACATAAACCCTTTACGGCGTGCTATACTTTTTAGAAAGGGGAGATTAGTATGGAATTTTGGTTCTCCGAGGCACAGACACCCAACGTCAAGCTCTCCATACGCGTGGATCGCCAACTCTATAGCGGTCAAAGCGAATTTCAGCGTATTGATGTATTTGACTCTCCGGAATTCGGTCGATTTTTGACTTTAGATGGGTTTATGATGATGACCGAAAAGGACGAATTTATCTATCATGAAATGATCACCCATATTCCGATGGCAGTACATCCGCACGTTCGGACGGTGCTTGTCATTGGTGCAGGGGATGGCGGTGTGATTCGCGAGTTGACGCGCTACCCTGAGATTGAACAGATTGACATGGTAGAAATTGATGCAATGGTCGTAGCGGTCTGCAAAGAGTTTTTACCGCAGACAGCTTGTCGTTTGGACGATCCGCGTGTTAGTATTCATTATGAGGATGGTTTGAAATTCATCCGCTCCTGTCATAATTGTTATGATCTGATTATTGTAGATTCCACGGATCCATTTGGACCGGGTGAGGGATTATTTACGCGCGAATTTTATGGCAACTGCTACAAGGCCTTACGCGAGGATGGGATCATGGTGAATCAGCATGAAAGCCCGTTTTATCCCGACGATGCGATCGCCTGTCAACGCGCCCACAAACGCATTGTAGAATCGTTTCCCATCAGTCGCGTCTATCAGGCGCATATTCCAACGTATCCATCGGGGCATTGGCTGTTTGGCTTTGCTTCGAAAAAGTATCACCCGCTTTTGAATTTAAGGGAAGCCGAATGGAATGCCCGCAGACTTTCCTGCAACTACTACACAACCACCCTACATAAAGGCGCGTTTTATCTGCCCGCCTACGTTGAGGAGCTTTTGAAACATGTTGAACCCGAACATTGAAACTTTTTTAGAGTGTAACAAACCCATAGATGAGGCACAGATTATTCTCTTCGGCGCACCCTTTGACGGTACAACTTCTTATCGTCCCGGCACACGTTTTGGAAGCAGTGCGATGCGGCGGGAATCGTTTGGGATTGAGAGCTATAGTCCGTATCAAGACCGCGATTTAATTGACGCACCGGTTCTGGATTGCGGAGATCTGGATCTCTGTTTTGGGAATACGGAACGCGCGCTTTCGGACATTGAGGCACGCACCGCTGAGATCATAGCAATGGATAAAATTCCATTTTTAGTGGGTGGCGAACACCTTGTAACGCTGGGTGCATTCCGTGCGATACACAAAAAATATCCCGATGTTTGTGTGATTCACTTTGATGCACACGCGGATCTTCGGGATGAATATCTGGGTGTTTCTCTATCCCATGCCTGTGTACTTCGGCGTTGTTGGGAGCTTGTGGGGGACGGACGGATCTTTCAGTTTGGGATTCGCTCCGGTGACCGTGATGAATTTGCATGGGGGAAGTCTCATGTGACCACAAGGCTGTTTGACTTTGATGGACTCGTCGCAGTATTAGACAAGCTCAAAGGGAAACCGATTTACTTCACATTGGACTTAGACGTTCTCGATCCCTCCGTATTCCCCGGAACCGGTACGCCGGAAGCCGGGGGTGTCAGCTTTGATGCATTGCGGCGTGCTGCAACGCTGGTTGCCTCCACAAAACAGCTTGTAGGTTGTGACGTGAATGAACTGAGTCCTCACTACGACCCCAGTGGGGTATCCACCGTCACTGCTTGTAAAATCGTACGAGAAATGCTTCTCGCACTGTGCAATTAAAGATCGAAAGGAATGTTCAAAATG
>JAVVSI010000200.1:0-3042 GCA_036654315.1 Evtepia sp.
AAATCAGCAAAAAACAGGGGATAGCTTGAGTAAAATATACTCGGCTATCCCCTATATCATTTTGTAGAAAATTTTTTAATTTCTTCCAACAATTTTGGGTTACATTTTTCTAGGCTAATCCGGTTTTCGTTATATGCTTTACACAAAAGACCTTTGACGGATGCGCGAGTATAACGCTTACAGTGTTGTTCGCGATGAATAGCGTTTACAATAATTACTGAAAGCAGTCCCAGAAAATCATATGTCATACCTACAATGTCTTTGTGCATTTTGGAAAGATCTGATATGACTGTATCTCCGGGGACTTGGTTGTCAATTACAAATGAGTTAGTAAGTAACGATTCTTCAGAAAACCATACAAGATTAACGGCTTCAATTTTTTCAATTTTTGAAGACGTAGCCAGTGCTAGGGCGGCAGCATCCAAATCATCGGTTGAATCAATTTCCCATACGGATAAGGTATTAGCTGTTGTGCGTAAATCTGAAATTGCATCCCCGGGGATTTCCTTTAGTTCACAAGTGGCAGAAGGCCATTTTGCTTGTGAAATCTTTCGTACCAAAAATGCCAATCAAACATCCCCACCTAATTCTTTTACTACTTGTTCAGCGTAATCTTGGAGCCATTTGGCTGAAAAATGAGTTGCTTTCAATTGTTCTATTGCATCTGAGTCTTCCCAATTTTCAAAACACTTGATTGCGAATTCGCACACCTCATTATTTTTATGGTTTAGCGCACTGAGAGCTAAAACTTGCCCAATTGGGTAGACAACAGAATATTGGAAGTGTGAAACGGTATGAAGGATTCCAATTAAATTTTTAATTTTTCGTCCATCATTTGAAAAATTATTCCAGAAGATTGTAGCAAGACCATTCATAGCCGATAGTGAATCTTCCTGCAATATTTTTGCAAAATAATTTTCTGACAGATTCACTATACCATTTTCGAAATCCTCTGATTCAAACATAGATGTGAGTGTATGTGTATACTCCGGCTTAGATGGAATTGTAATATTTTGCTGAGGAGTTGAGCTTTCTCCCGAATTGAGCAATTCACTTGTATTAGACATATCGCATGGAGACGACTTAATTTGCAGAATCGGAGGAATTTCGCCCAAAGATGTTTGAATTTTGGAGTCCCGACCTTTTTGTGAGAAAAAGAGTTCGGAGGGGGTGGGATTTACCTCGCAATGTTCCCGCATTCTTTCCAAAATACTCACCCTACCTCATCTATAATTTTATCCCAGATGGAGTTTGCTTGGGAAATAAATTCTTCAAGCTCTACTGCTGAAAATCTAATATTTCGATTGTTTTGTGAAGTATTGATATCCAAAGTAACTACAAAAACGTGGTCTTCTTTCAGAACTCCGGCTTCTGCTTTCTGTGCAATCTCAAGATCAATTTGCGTAATGACATTAAGAACCTCTGTTTTCCCATTGATAACAATATCTTTGCAAACCAAGAGTCTGGTACCCCATTCCGAGAGATCGGTGGGGGTGTAAATAGAAATTGGATTATGGTACTTTTTCATAATTTGCATGTACTCATCATCCGTAAGATTTGTGATGATGCTTGACGGATTTAGGGCGAGTCGTGATGATTGTATGTCAAATCGCTCAAAAATCGTTTTGAAAACGAACAGTATTTTTTTATTAAGGGATTCACGTTGGCTAACATCCAATTTAATATCGTCAGTGGCATTTACTTCATAATCAATTCGACCAGAAGCGATCACAACGCGCTCTCTACTGTCATTTGAAATAAATGACAATCTTTGCGTTACTAATTGCTGTTGAGTTTTTACGTTGAAAGCCCCTTCAGTTGCAACGGAGGGAACCATTTTACAGCAATCAAAGGCTTCTAAAAAATACATCATATTCTCAGAAGTAGGGAGAATATTTTCGAAATTTCCGAAAGCACTGACTTTATAGCTGTGGTCTACTATCATCACACAACATCCTTTCGATAGATAAATACAAATTACCTTCTTTCATGTTAACATAAATGACGTTACCAGTCAAATCATTATTATTTATCCAGAAACTCAAAATTGCCTAACGTAGAATCAAATTATTCTACGTTTACCGCCCTTCCAAACCACAGACAACGCAACGTCTATAGACTAATATTACGCCGCCACATGTAAAAATATACACACAACGAGAAGCCTCATTTATCCCTCATGTTCCAAATCATCAATTCGGTGATTCATCACTTTGATCTGCTCCTCAACAACAGGCATCCTTGCTGCGAAATTGTTGTGTTTATCGACTTTCTTTTCAAGTTGTTCAATACGGTAGTTAGAAAGTTTTGCACTTACTACGATGCCGGAAAACGTCCCTGCAAGTGTACCGATAAGGGACATGATAGCAATCCAAAATTCAGTAGGCATTGATACATCAGCCTTCCTTACGCGTAAAGAAATAGGTTACAATTGCACCGTAGCTGGTACAGAACAATGCCAGCGCATCTTGAGTAGGCTGAAATGCGCCAAATAAAAGCCCCGCCATACACGCGGTCATACAGAGTGTCACGATGCTTTTGACATCAATGAGTTTTGCGATACGTGTTGTAATGAGCCAAGGCTTCTTTTCGATTTTCTCTTTTTCTAAGATATCTGTTTTGTCATTCATACAAGTGGAACCTCACTTTCCGTTTGCGAGTTTTCGAAAGAGATCCGTAGCATAAGGATGGGCATTCAAAAATGCCATGGTATTATCATCAAAGCCGAATCTTTCTTGTGTTTTGATTTTGTTGAGGTCGGTTGTGGGAATCGTTGGCTTCCACGCGATGCCAAGAAAATCAAGAATACCGTGTGCGTCTGCGTTTGCGAGTTTAGCACGGAATGCGTCGGTCTTGAGTTGTGCCACGTCCTCACTATTTGTGTGGAAACCGTGTTCGATCAGAACGGCGGGCGCGGTCGTAGCGGTTAGAACGCTATAAGCGTTATGCAATAATCCATCTCCACGCACATTGACGCTTTCATTTTGTAGGGCACGGATGATTGCTCGTGCCGCTTGATTTCGTCTTGCAGTCTCACCGGGG
>JAVVSI010000201.1:0-3036 GCA_036654315.1 Evtepia sp.
CAACAATAATGCCAAGATCAGGAAAATCATCCGGTATTGACGGTAAAATCGCCTCCTCAATCACCATAGAAGCCACTAACGCCATGAACGGATCTGTTTTTCTGCTTTTGCCCTCAATTTTGGCATAATAATAGTTCCCTGTATCCGTCCCCTCTTTCTGCCCCGCACGAACCAGCTTTGTATTGTTCACCGCCCAGCGGAGCGGCGGGTTATCCCCCCATGTAAATTGATGATTCAGAAAACACCCATCTATCACAGGTTGGATTCGCATACTGTCCTTCGGACGGATCAGCACAACATTCTTTCGATCCTTTGCATCAAATCCTATTCCACGCAATGCATCTGCCACCCTGCCGTATCGAAAGGAATCCAAGCCGATTTTTACAAGGTGATATGCTTCCGCAGTCGATCGTATGTAGTCTGCCAAAAGTTCCGGCGCAATCTCTACATCGTCAACCGGCGTGACAAGTCCCATCTCTGCCCATGCTCCCCAAGGTGCCTTGATACGGAACAATTCCGGGGATTTCGTGCAAAGCCAATAGTGTCCAAAATCAATACGTTCCTCCCCAATACGAAAGTGGAAATTCACCGCCGCCCAGTCTCGCAAGGATGCGTAGTCAATCCCCACCGTACAATTTTTCCCATGTAGATCCGGTATCGCTTTATTGGTCGCCTTGATGTTCTCCCATTCCGTAACCGCAATTTCCATGTTCGAACGCGGTAGATTCATGCGCTTTGTATAAAAGTCCAGCTCTGTCCCTTTTTCATATTCCTTTGCCAGAAAATCTTCCTGCATTTGCAGTTTCAGTTCCGAAAGATGGGGGAGAGACGGATTTGCTTTGACCCATAAATCGGGCTTGTCACACTCCGCTTCCGAATCCATTTTATATATCAAAGGACAAAGGCGTGAGGATTCAATTTCACCATGCAAAACATCATGCGCAACCGCAAGTTTTTGATCCAAAACACCATCCCGAACATAGCCATTTGTGGTAATATAAAAAGTACGGCTGTGCTTTCGTTTGCCAAAGCCCGAACGAAATACATTGATGGTATCATCCGTCTCATACGCGTGGATTTCATCGAAAATCAGACAGGCCGACCGCTTGCCATCTTTCGTGCGTGCGTTCGACGTATTGAATTTGATGTAACTCTTCGTTCTCACACTACGGATCAACTCTTTTGATTTATAAAAAAACAACTTGGTTTTCTCCCAAGTTGCTTCCAGCATTTCATATATGTCATCGAACGACGTTTTTGCCTGATCCTCTGAATTTGCAATAATATCGACGTTGTAGCCAATTACCCCATGTACGTGCGTCGTAAGATACCACGCAAGCCCCGAAATAAAGCCGTTTTTACCGTTCCCACGCCCCATTACGATCAAATATTCCGTAAAAACCAGCGTATCATCCGCGCAATAACAGTGTACCAATGCCAATATCAAGCGTTCCCAATCAAACAATTCGAATTTGAAATACCGCTCAATCAGCTCCGCTGCCTTTTCTGCTTTTGCGTGATCGACGATCACGCCCGGCATGGAAAGTTTTCGCTCAATCAATACGGCGGCTTCCAAAATTTCCTTTGATGCGGGAATCCTTCCGTCTCGGATCTGCAATAGATACTCGTCGATATAGGGCGAACCGGTCAAAGATCTTCCTCCTCTCCACTCGCTCCCTGTGCCGGTTTAATGCCGATACTATCCAGAATCTTGAGCATTTGCGCATTGACCTTGATGAGATCCGTAACGGAATCATTCGTTTTCATGTTCTCAGACCCACTCGCAGTCACGACCAGCACCTTTGCACCTCGCTCCTTGATATCTGCCATAAAACGGTTTTTTGTGTCCCACAAATCCATGTAGTCCGCTACAAGATCCCTGTAATATCCGCCCGTTGTTCCACCACGTTCCAGCTGATCCAGTAGATCTTGCCGGATCTCTTTCCGCTTTTCCTTGGCTGCCAAGTCGTCACCTCCTAAAATTCTGATCGTGTGCGCGTAGCTCCCACTTTTGTACGAAACCCTTGCGAGTAGGTCACCCAAAAGTTAAAACGCGTTTCTTTTCAAGGGGGGGTATACTAATTTTCAATTCCACTACCAGCGTTCCCTTGTAATTGGTTCTTGTCGTTCTATGAATGCGTGGGCGCGTTCCGGATGACACACAGTCTCATGACAGGCACGACATACGCTAATCAGATTCCGTTGTACCTCTTTCGTCTTGGGATCCTTGACGAACTTCAACAGCCCATACTCCGGGTACTCCTCAAGATGATAGATATGATGGACGATCTCAGCGCGCGTATGTTTGTGCTTCTCCTTGCAATACCAACACTCGTTGTTATCTTCACGCAATACCTCCCGCCGTACCCTACGCCATGCCCGACTATCATAAAATGAAATGTGACTCATTGTCCGAATCACCAACTTTCAAACCGTATTGACTTATGCGCATCAAATGCGTATAATAAGTGATAAAGGAGTGAGGAGATGAAGCGGCGAGATCTCATAAAACTGTTGGAAGCAAATGGCTGGTGGCATTTGCGTAGCGGCGCAAATCATGACATTTATACAAATGGATCAAAGTCAGAGCCCATCCCACGCCATACAGAAATCAAGGAACAACTCGCACAATCTATGATACGGCGGCAAGGTTTGAAATAAAATACGCCGCCCTCGCTTGGAGGTATTCACAATGAAAGAGGTTTACCCGATCATTCTAACACCGGAAGATGCCGGAGGATATTCCGTCTCTATCCCAGATCTCGCGATTGGAACGCAAGGGGAAACAGTAGCGGACTGTATTGACATGGCAAGGGACGCCATAGGTCTTTGGGGTATTTGCGAAGAGGATGCAGGACGTATCATCCCCAAATCGTCCGTACTGACACCGAATCATGCAACAAATGAAATCGTTACACTCGTAGACATTGATTTTGCCGCCTATCGCCGTGCCAATGATTTGCGTACAATCCGTAAAAATGTAACAATTCAAAGCTGGCTGAATGATCTCGCCGAATGTGCAGGTGTTAACTTTTC
>JAVVSI010000202.1:0-3025 GCA_036654315.1 Evtepia sp.
GGCACTACCCGCTGCCTCTGTCATAATATAGGGCAAAACCTCTGCGGCAGGGGCAAGCAAGGCAATCAATAAAAGCACCATAAGCTGGCGCATTGAAATTTCTTTCATTACTTTCTCCTATGGTACAGAGACAGAAACTTCCGCTCGACAAGCTAAGTTGTTCATCTGCCACTGATTTTTTATGTTTGTCCACTGCCATGGTTCCGTAAGTCCTATGCGTCGGCAGATCTGTGCAGCATCTAAGTTCAGTGCGGCCAGATGTGAAATTGTGCGTTCAAATTCAGATTGCAGTGCGTTTTCAATCCATGTCGGCTTGCCTTCTTCCCAAGATTCGGTATACTTTCCTTCCAAACGGCAGTCAATGGCGATACCACTCAAAATCCCACGCTGCCAAATCGGTTTTATTTTCGTATATTTGCTCTCCAATTGCATTGCCTCCCCATTTTCCGATTCGGCAACCCACGAAACGCTTTGACCTGCAAGCAATTGCAAAATGCGTCCCTCTGATTCGGGAACACAAGTGATTAACTTTTGATCTTTGAATAAGGCATAGCCATCCAAAACCAGATGTTGCCCATCCCAGCGCAAAGTTGGGATCATAGCCGTATTGCTATCTGCCCACTGTGCGGCAGTTTCACGCAAACTATTCCCCTTGTGTGCCAAGGTATCCATCCGCTTCGCCAAATCAAACGCTGCGGGCAAGTGAATGGCATCGCGTAAAATCCACAAATTCGTCTCGGTGCTTTGTTCGGACTCGCGAAAGGCAAAGCTCAGAATACGATCCAATTGTCCGTTTTGCGCCGCTTCTTCGCTGAGGAGAATATGCTCTATATGTGCGTAGCTTACATTCTCAATCCCCTCAGAACGTGTATTTTCAATGGCACCGGAAAGCGTTTTTGCAGATGCGGCGTACCGTTGCGGCCGCGCACCATTTCTTCCCTCTACGACAGCGCGTAGGCTGTTGTTTTCTACCAGCAGGACAGAGGCAATCACAACATGGTCGGGTTCTCTCGCGGTAGGAAGTGGCGAACTACAGGCAGACAAGAGGCCGGAACACAGAAGAACGATCCATAAAATTCTCATCTCTGTCTCCTTTTATTTGTCGTTTTCAAGGCGCGTTCTCGGAATTTCTGCCATGGCATTGGCCAACGAATCACGGTTGTATCTTTCCCCATTGCGGCGGCGAAGGGGGTCAGATACGGCACACCGAAGCTTTCCAAGGCCGCAAGGCGGTAGACGAGTGCCGCCCCCACAAGAATTGCACCAAACACACCACTCAGTCCGGCCGAAATGGCAAGCAGGAATCGCCAAATACGAAGTGCGCCGGAAAATTCTTGACTCGGCATGGTGTAGCCCGCAATGCCCGCAACGGCAACCACAATCAAAACAGCCGGTGAGACGATCTTTGCTTCTACAGCGGCTGTTCCAACCACAAGACCGCCCAAAATGGAAACCGTTTGGCCGATTGGCGCGGGCAATCGGAGTCCCGCCTCTTGTACCACTTCAAAAGCGATCAGGAGAATCAAAACCTCAAAGACAGTCCCAAACGGCACATTGCGTTTCGCCTCTACAATGGACCATGCAAGTTGTGCCGGAAGCATTTCAGGATGAAAGGTCACGGCAGCAATATAAAGTGCGGGGAGAAATAAGGTCGTGAACATACAAATATAGCGGAGTATGGACAGAACCGATGCCGCCATCCAATTTCTCGATTTGTCATCTGCCGTTTTTAAAAATTCACCCATCGTGCCGGGAAGTAGATAGCCCAACGGAATCCCATCCGCTAAAATTCCCACGCGCCCTTCTACCAATCCGGCACAAAAACGGTCGGGGCGTTCCGTGTAAGAGATCAATGGGAAGGCTGTATCCACTTCATCAATGATGTATTCTTCCAAATTGCCGGTGGAGAGAAGCGCGTCAATATCAATATTGCGAATGCGTTCCTCTGCTTCTTTGACAAGTTGTGGATTCGTGATTCCCTCTATATATAAAATATCCACCGGGGTCAGTGTCTGTCTGCCTACGATTTGCTCTTTTATTTTCAGGTCGGGACTCCGAAAACGTCGACGCACTAGGCTTGTATTGGTTCGTATTGTTTCGACAAAGGAGTCTTTTGCGCCTTTCATGGCCGGCTCGTTTTCAGGATCACTGACCGCTCGTTTTTCCTCCGTTACAACAGGAAATGCAATCATCTCGCTCCGATCAGGAAAGGCGATTAAAACGCTCCCTTTGACCAGTTCCGTCACCGCTTGATCCATATCACGAATCACAATCGGTCCAAAGTTGTAAATTGTACCGGTCAGCATCGCAGAGAACGCGCCATCAAAAGATGCGTTTTTCAAAAGCGCACTGGAACCCAAGGGACGAAGCACAAAGTCGTTGATACGTTCGTTGCGCACCATACCAATAATGGAAAAGAGTATTACTTTTTTATGTGGATCTCCACCGAGCAAAATCGGCTGTTCCAAAAAATCCACACAGTCCAAAAAGACAGTTCGGATATTTTGCGGAGAGAGTGGCTTGGAAATACGAGGATTCGGGCGGGGATGCGGCGTAACTGTTCCCATCATCATCAACCTTTCCGTTGTGTTGGCAGGATTAGTATGGCACAGAATGTCTGGAATCATACAAGATGTTTGGGAATAAAAAGACGGAATCACATATCGGCAAAATGTGATTCCGTCCCGCTCTATTTCTTTTCTTCATCCATAAAAATAAATTTCACATCCGTCGTCGTTTTTTCTTTTTCGGGTGGTTTGCTTTGTTTTGTATGTTTCCGCTTGCGCCAGACCAGCAGGATCATCAAAGCAAACACAGCCCCTACAAGAAAGAATGCGCCCTTGCTTGTTTCTTCCTCAACGGGCGGCGGCGGCGGTGGCGGCGGTGTTGTTTTGCTCAGTACCGCTGTGGCCTTGGGCGGTGTGACTTCCGTATCCAGTACGGCGAGCGTAGCGAAGTCGATATGTAGAGGAAGCGAGTCCCCTGTTGCGAGTTCCGGATCTGCACGCAGCCGCAAAATACGACT
>JAVVSI010000203.1:0-3016 GCA_036654315.1 Evtepia sp.
GTCGCAATCATTCATACGGATAACACCTATGATCTCACAAACGACCCCGAATGGAAAGCACCGCATCAATATGTGGATACGGAGAATATTTATTCGGGCGAAATTGGAAAAATTGCAGGTTGTCGATTTGTCGAAAGTACGGAAGCGAAGATTTTTCATGCAGCAAATCTCACCGAAGTAGCCAGAGAATTGACCGTGCGCACCGCAATTTCCGCCGCTACTCCAACAGTAGCCGTGAAAGAAGCCATCACAGCAGCGGAAGCCTTGAGCCTAGTTGGCAGGAAAGTCATGCTCGCTGCAGCACAGTACGAAATTGTATCCGCAACCGCCGGTGCGGAAAATACGGCAAGCATTCAATTCAGCCGTGATGTCAGTGCCGCCGCAGTCGATGCAAAAGTCTGTCCCGGCGAAGCGGGTGCAGGTGGCAGAGACGTATATTCCACGCTCATCTTGGGCGCGAATGCGTATGGCGAAACAGAGATCGCGAGCGGTGGTCTGGAACATATCGTCAAACAGTTGGGCTCTGCCGGAACCTCCGACCCCTTGAACCAACGTGCCACGGCAGGCTGGAAAGCAAGCAAAAGCTCCAAACGTCTCGTGGAAGAGTATATGATCCGCGTCGAAAGTTGCTCCACCTTCCAAAGCGGCGCAAACTAATTTTTATAACAAACGAAAGGATATCACATTATGACCGATTCAAAAAAAGCGCAGGCCGAACAGGAGAGACTGGAGGAGTATGTGGAAGTCAAGCTCTTCAAAGACAATAAAGACTACAAAGATGATGTCTTTGTCGCTGTCAATGGCGAAAACTGTCTCATTCAGCGCGGACAACGCGTGAAAATCAAGAAAAAATTCGCACAGGTCATTGAACAGGGTGAATTGCTGGATCTTCGTACTGCCGTACTCTGCGCCGCACAAGCGAAGCGTTTTTCAGGTGCTGCCAAAGAAGCGGGACTTTAAAAAATATCGGCTCTACGCCGTTTGGCGTAGAGCCGACTGAAAAAGAGGTGGTTTTTCTATGAACCGAATCATTCCCTTAAAGATCCAAGATGAACATATCAAAAAAACAACGAATATTGCAGGTGCGGCAGGTTCTTTTCACGTTGTGACCTTAGAACTGACGTTTTCGGAGACATGGGCAAACACCGCGAAAAAAGTCTACTTTTTTGACGCATATGGCGAAAATTCCGTCTGCGTGATTCTGACCGCCGCCATGTTAAAACCCGGATTTGATGAAACCTACTGTTTGAGCATTCCACCGGAACCGCTTGCACAGGCCGGTGAGATGACACTCACGATCAGTGGTGCCGATACGCTTGCTGTCCCCGCTCGTATGATACGCTCCGTAAGCACAACATTTGAAGTGCTTCCCTCAGACTTACCCACTGCAGACCACATTCCCCTCGAACCAACGCCCGGTTTTTCCGATCAGCTTCAATCTGAAATCAATGCCTTGAAAGCCGGCATTGACACAGTCACGAACGGACTGACTACCGTTAATGCGTCCGTGACAGCATCTGCCTCCTCCGCAACTGCATCGGCAAATAGTGCCTCACAATCCGATGCGGCTCGCTTGGCGGCCAATGCCGCAAAACTCGCTGCGGAAGCCGCAAGTACCAGTGCCTCCCATTACGCGACACAGTCCGAAACCTCCGCTGCCGCTGCGGCACAGAGCGCGAAAGATGCCGCCACTGCGCTGAAACCACCACCCTCGACAGCAAGCAATTCCAAGATGCTGGATACCTCAACTAAAATCCAAAAATTCCTGCAATCCGACAAAACGGATGTGAATTACCAATATATCCATGATCAATATCAGGAGTTTATAGCCGCTACTACCACAGGCACGACAAGTGTACAAGCCAAAAATCGAGACGGAGACCTACTTTACTGGACAGACGAAACCCACAAAACAGCAAGCACGGATGTCTCCGCCTTTCCTGTCTACGTCTATGACTACAAAGAAACAACAAAATTAAAATTCGGCTTTCATTTGGATCCAAGTGGTTCCGGATTTTACATTCCCCTCATTGAACTGGGTGAAGGGAATGGTGTGGGCAATCACGCAAAAGGTTATATCTATAAGGGTGTGAATGGACTCTATCTGGACTATTACAGCGATACGGATGGTAGTCTACGCAGAATCCTGCTCGGAGACAATGGTATTAGCATCACACCCTACGATTTGCAAAACATCAACTTTTATGCCAACGGTTTTTCCGTGCAATACAGTGGAGAAACCCTCTTCTATACTTGGACGATGAACGCCGCCGGTGCAATTACAGCACTCACAACAGCGAATCAAGTTCAAATTCCTGTTACCTGGAACACATCCAACCTATGACACTTGCAAGGAGAATCTCATGGATCAACTGAGCTTTCAAAATGGTTTTTTATGCGGAATGGCAACCAGAGGGCTAACCAAAAGCGGCGATTTTTACAAGCCCGCCTGCTACAACGACAACGAGCAATATTCTTATTTTTACCTCGACTTTAAACGCACGCTCTCCGATTTTTCAACCGGTATGTTGAGTGAAAGTATTGTTGTCATGGGACAGACGCAGCTAGCGATCCAAAAAAGTCAATTGGTTTCGCCCGGTGTCTACCAATTGTTTTGCAATCTTTCCGGCTGCATCCACGGTGTCACGATTTTTAACAATCCGAACACCTTGTTGACTTTTTCCAATGGTGAAAAAGTCCCCCTGTTTTCCAGCTACTTTTTGGTATCGGGTATGACATCCTATATTGGCTTAGAGTACATATACGAAAAAGCAAAGGTCAAATACCCGGCTCAAAACCGTGCGACCGAAACGCATGATGTACAACTGACCTCATCCATGACCTTGGCAACAGTCTATGACCGCGCTACGAATCTGTATCAAGCCGATAAAATCACGAGCGAAAATTTCGCTGTCATCTTGGTCTAAAAAGGAGAAATCATGAAATTATACAGTACAGCCAGTCTGAAAAAAGAACATAAGGTTCCTGTTCACGCGGAAGGAAGTATTTGCATCGA
>JAVVSI010000204.1:0-2985 GCA_036654315.1 Evtepia sp.
TTTTTCTGAAGAAAAATTTAGTAAAGACTTTAATTGTTAGACTTGTGACGCAGTGCTATCATTGTTCATGATAACGTGCTAAAAACTGTTTCGTACGCTCCTCATGCGGATTCGCAAACACTTCATGCGGATCTCCCTCTTCTACGACAAGCCCGCCATCCATAAAAATAACCCGATCTGCAACATCACGCGCAAAATCCATTTCATGTGTCACAATTACCATGGTAGTCTTTCGCTCCGCCAGACTCCGAATCACCTTCAAAACCTCACCTGTTAATTCCGGATCCAAGGCAGATGTCGGTTCGTCAAAACAAAGAATATCGGGGTTTAATGCAAGCGCGCGGGCAATGGCAACACGCTGCTGTTGACCACCGGAAAGCTGATGAGGATAATAAGATATCTTTTCCGCCAAACCGACCTGACCCAAAAGTTCTCGACCATTCTCCTCAATTTCCAGTAAAATCTGTTTCCGATTTTGTTTGTAATCCGGTCGCTCCTGTGCCAAAAGTTCCGCCGCCAATGTGACATTACGTAGTGCAGTATATTGCGGGAAAAGATTAAAATTCTGAAATACCAAACCGAAATGGAGCCGCTTTTTCCTGACTTCACTTTCTCTCTGTGTTGCGGGATCCTCCGCATCGAAGATCACTTCACCTTTTACTTTAATAGAACCGCTATCCGGTCTTTCTAAAAAGTTCAAACAACGTAACAATGTTGTTTTCCCGCTTCCGGAAGAACCGATAATTGCAACCGTCTCTCCCTCTTCCAGTGAGAATGATATTTTTTTTAATACCGTCAGTGAACCAAATTTTTTCTCCAAATTTCTTGCTTCCAACATCGCCATATTTTTTCTCCTTACGCCTTGAAATAATCCATGCGCTTTTCGATCCAATTGAAAAGCAAAGTCAACACACCAACAAAGATCAAAAAGAAAATTGCACAGGAAAAGAGAGGCCAGATGAGTCCCTTTGAGGTATATTCTTTCGCCATCATGATGATTTCTTTGTTCGCAATCATATTGGCAAGCGCAGTATCTTTGACCAGTGTAATGACTTCATTGCCCATTGGGGGTAAAATACGCTTGATCAATTGCAGAAGGGTTACCTTGAAGAACACCTGAGACTTCGTCATACCCAAGACTTGTCCGGCCTCATACTGTCCCCTTGGCAAACTTTGAATACCACCACGATAAATTTCAGAAAAATAACAGGCATAGTTGATTGCAAACGCCACAATCGCTGCTGTCAGCCTACCAAATGTACCACCTGCCCAAGGATTCCCAATATTCAACAGACCGGGTCCAAAGTAGATAATCAGGAGTTGTAACATGAGCGGCGTCCCTCGAATCACCCAGACGAAAGTCTTGACGAGTCCGCGTAGCGGCGCAAAACGGCTCATAGATCCAAAAGAAAGGATCAGTCCCAGTGGGAGTGCGAATAGTAATGTAAAGAAAAATAGTTCACAGTTTAATGTGAATCCCTCGCATAAGCGACCGAGAATCACCGAAATTTGATTCATATGTATCCCTCTCTGTTTGCTCAACTTGCAATCTCAGATCAACAATGACAAAACAGCAAATTTGTGGCAGAGGATTCCCTCTGCCACATTGTCTGTATTCTTGTTTACTTCGCAAGCTCTAAGCCATATTGCTCTGCCAGTTTCGCCATCGTACCATCGGCAGTCAATTCATCCAGTATCTTATTCACTGCTTCACAAGCATCGGAGCCTTTACGGAATCCAACGCCATAATTTTCAATGGCATTCAGACGGCCAACGAGTGCAAGGTCTGCATAATCGGTACCCTCACCAACTGCTGCATTGACGAGTGTGGAATCCAAAACCGCTGCATCTGCTGTTCCGGCTTTGACTTCCATCAGGCAATCTGTCTGAACAGATTTTCCGACCAGTGTTGCTTGTTTCAGATTCTCTTCTTCTTTTACCACACTCTCACCGGCGGAGCCGATTTCAGCTGCAATATTTTTTCCAATCAAAGAAGAGGTATCTTTATAGTCCGCGCCTTTTTTCATCACAACTACTTGTTCATTTTTAGCATAAGGCTGGCTGATTTCCATTTGTTCCATACGCTCGGGATCAATTGTCATGCCGTTCCAAATGCAGTCAATATTTTTACTTTTGAGTTCTACTTCTTTGGTTTCCCATGTGATTTCCACGAATTTCGGTGTTACGCCCAGCTTCGCACAAACTGCCTCTGCCAGTTGCGTATCGAATCCAACAAATTTGCCTTCTTTATCTGTGAAGTTCATTGGTTCGACAACGGTATAGCCGATAATCAGTTCACCATTGTCTTTGATGTAAGCAAGGTCGCTGTCTGTCGTTGCGTCCGCCGGTGTTGTTGTTGTCGGGTCTGTGGGAGCGGGTGTTTTTTCTCCGCAGGCGCAGAGTGCGAGTAGTAGCACCAAAGAAAGTGTAGCACAGAGTAATTTTTTCAGTTTCATGTCAATCTCCTCTAAAATTTATTTCGCTATCATTATAACACGTTAGCGAGATAAAGCAAGCTTTTTTTTCCTACACCTCATTTTTTCTTGCGCAATACCAATATCATCTGTATACTGCCATTGGGAGTTGATTCTATGTGTTCTGTTTTTATCTCTGACACAGCAAGTGACGATCTTCTTTTGAAAAGCGCGATTCGCTATTCCAAACTACCGCCTGAGATGTTGAAAATCGACCGAACTGCCGATGGCAAACCGTACTTCCCACTTGCGCCACAAGTACAATTTTCGATTACACACAGTGGGCGATTTTGGTGTTGCGCATTTTCCGATACCGTGATCGGCTTGGATCTCCAAATTCATCGCCCCTGTCGAAAAGAAAGTATATCCAAACGCTTTTTTTGTGCGGATGAGGATGATTTTTTAAAAGCGCATCATTACGATGATAAATATTTTTTTGATCTTTGGGCCGCAAAAGAGAGTTTTTTCAAATATACCGGTACCGGTTTGCGTGCAGGTCTATCCAGCATTT